>DAOWHJ010000048.1 GCA_030641485.1 Pseudomonadota bacterium | reverse complement strand
ATGAGAAGTACGCCTGGAATATTGAGGATCTCGATTCTGCTAACTGGAATGGGATGTATTACGATATAGTCGTTAACTATCAACTCCCGGCCCGGCGCAAGGGTGAACTTCTTTTAGTTCGTGACCATATCAATGCGTCAGAACAAAGCCGTATGGCTTGGCAGTATCTCCCTGGTCAACGTCGGGTACGGCGCGCACCGACAGTCGGTAACGACACTCCGCATCCCGGTTCCAGCGGTTTGGAGACCTATGACGATACTTTTACCTTTAATGGTGCGATCGATCGCTTTGACTGGAAGATTGTGGGCAAAAAAGAGCTCTTTATTCCTTATAACTGCTATCAGGTTGATCTGGTTTCGGAAAAAGAGTTGTTGACTCCTAACCATCCTTCACCTGAGGTTCTACGTTATGAGCTGCATCGAGTCTGGGTGGTTGAAGCAACACTCAAAGAGGGGAAACGCCACCTTTACGGTCGGCGGGTTTTTTATCTTGATGAAGATACCTGGGTTGGGGTTGCCTCAGACATGTATGACAATCGTGGCAATTTCTATCGCGCGCATCTTGCGCCCTTGAAAAATAAGTATGACTTGCCGGCCTGCGCTCAGCTCTCTGAGTTCGCTTTTGATTTCACCCGTCCCGATTATGCGGTGAACGCTAATGTCAACGACCAGGAGAAGAATTTTCGTAACGATATTATTGTTGAAGATAGTTTTTTCACGGCGCAGAATCTGCGGCGGAAGGGACGTCGTTAACTTTCAATACACCCCTAAAGTCACAGCTGTCCGAAGCGATATTATAACCTTCGGGCAGCTGTAATGTTTTATCCGTAAGCAAAGGGACTAAGCTGTGAAATATATGTTTTTAATCGGGAGCAGGTTTTTCTGGATTTGTCTTCTTCTGATCTTGGCCTTGCTTATCGGGTTGACGGATACGATTTGCGCTGGCGACCTGCTTGAGCAATCAGCATTGTCAATCAAAAACCCATCGAAGGCGGCCCTGATCGATGTCACTCAAGCTGGTAAACGTCTGGTGGCGGTTGGTGAACGTGGCATAATTATCTACTCCGACAACCATGGTATCGACTGGGTTCAAGCTCAGGTTCCGGTACGCGTAACCCTGACGGCGGTAACTTTCTCTGATCCCGATAATGGTTGGGCCGTGGGCCATGACAGTGTCGTTTTGCATAGTGTCGACCGGGGAGAGTCCTGGCAAAAGGTGATGGATGGATGTAAAATCAACCAGATGATGGTTGCGGCGATGAAAGTTATCGTTGAACAAAAGCGTCAACAGTTTGAATTGGCCGATGCCAGCAAAAAGTCAGAACTGCAATATGTTGTGGAAGATGCCGAGTTCAACCTCAAAGGCTTTATGCAGACCGAGAGTGAGGGTCCGACCAAGCCTTTATTGGATGTCCTTTTTTTTAATCAACAGGAGGGACTGATTGTCGGTGCTTTCGGGATTATTTTGCGCACTGAGGATGGTGGTCGTTCCTGGAGGCCTTTGCTTGATAAAATTGAGAATCAAAACGGCTACCATTTCTATACTATGGCCCGGACCAACGGAGCTCTTTTTCTGTTTGGTGAGGCGGGTATAATGTTTCGCTCGCAAGATAATGGAGAGCATTGGCAATCCCTTGAAATGGTTTATGAAGGCTCGTTTTTCGAAGCTTTTGGTGACCTTGAGGATGATTGTGTGGTTGCTTGCGGTCTGCGGGGTAATATGGTTAGCTCATGTGACGGTGGTGTGACCTGGCAACATCAGCAAATCGGGCCGCAGGCGTCGCTCAATGGCGGGGTTTTTCTTGATGGTAGGCAATATCTTTTGGCCGGGATGCCGGCTGCGGTTTTTGTCGGGAGTGTAACTGAAAAAGGAGTTCGCTCCATTTCGACAAAATTTCCCGGGTGTATGGGTTGCGTGATTAGCGGCGATCAACATCTGGTAATGGTTGGCTTGGGCGGAGTTCTTAGGCTGGACTTGAAACATGTTATCGTAAAAGAGGTAAATTGATGTCTCACTCTCACCATGGAACTAAGATCGCGAGCGATCAAAAAGCCTCAGGTTTTGAACGTTTTATCTTTAAGCACCGAGCTGTACTCCTCTGTTGTTTGGCAATTGTAACAATTTTTCTTGGGTATCAGGCATCACAGCTCAGACTGGAAGCCAGTTTTGAGAAAATGATTCCTACCTATCACCCTTACCTGCAAAACTATCTTGAACACAAAGACGATCTTAAAGGTTTGGGCAATGTCATCAGGGTCTCGGTTGAGAATACTAACGGTGATATTTTCGATGCCGAGTACCTTGATGTGCTGCAGAAAATTACCGACGAACTCTTCTTTATTCCGGGTGTTGATCGGGCCGGGGTCAAGTCTTTGTGGATGCCGTTGGTGCGCTGGCAAGAGGTCACCGAGGAGGGTTTTGCCGGTGGCCCGGTAATTCCAGATACTTATGACGGTTCCGCGGCGAGTATTGAATTGTTGCGGCGCAATGTCGCTAGATCGGGAGAGATCGGTAAACTGGTCGCCAACAATTTAAAATCTTCAATGGTTATCGTACCTTTGCTTGATAAAAATCCAGAAACCGGAGAACTTCTGGATTATTGGAATCTT
>DAOWHJ010000083.1 GCA_030641485.1 Pseudomonadota bacterium | reverse complement strand
TGAAGGCTATATGGATGCACTTTCGCTCTACTTGCATGGGGTGGATAATGTGGTTGCTACTTTGGGTACGGCACTTTCGGAAGAGAATGTTGCCGCAGTTAAACGTTATACCCGCAAAGTGGCAGTTTTCTTTGACAATGACAAGGCCGGAAGAGCCGCGGCCTTTCGTTCGTTGCCGCTCTTTATGGCGGTTGGCATAATGCCTGATATTGTTCTGTTGCCGGATGGAATTAAAGATCCGGACCAGTTAGCTTCAGGGCTTGATGATACTGCGCTTAAGCAGGCATTGACCCGGCAGGTGTCACTGTTTGATCTGTTTCTGCATGAAAAAGGGGGCGGCCTTGATGCTTATAGTGATCGTCTGCAGTTTCTGCGGCAGGTTATTGAGATGATCATTCGTCTTCCGGATGAACCCTTGCGCGGGATGGCTCTGCGGGTGACGGCCGAGAATTTGCGTTTAGCGGAAGAGATTGTTCTGGATGAGTATCGTCGTATGCGTCAATCTCGACAACGGTTTTCAAATCGGGGCGCAAATGATTTGCAAGGTCAGGCTAGCGGTACGGCCCCTTTATCGAGTGGTTCAGGTCAGTCCGTATCGCCGAAGGTGGCTTCGCCGGAAGAGATGGTTTTGGCAACCTTTCTACTTTACCAACAACTTCTTGAAGAGTTTGGTGATGACTACTTGAAGCTGGTTGAAAACCGAGACTGTTGTCGTCTTTTTCAGGAGCTTCGCCGGAGCGGTGGGGTTGCTAGTCATGATCTTCTGCAGCAACTTGCCGGCAGTGGTGAGGATGATTCATTGAGTTCTCTTTATGCACGCTTGATGCACCTGCCCGCACCTGCGGAAGATTTAGAGGTGGCTCGTAAAGTGGTTACGGACTGTTTTGCAAGTTTACGTAAGCGTCAAGGCAATGAAGCCGCACGTGATTTAGACCGTGAACTGACTATGTGTCGAGATGAGGAGCAGATGTTTGCTCTGTTACGGCAGAAGATGGAACTTAAGAAAAAAATGATGGCATAAACCATCGTAAATTAGCAGTTTTGGATATGGGGTGAAAATGTCGGCAACATCAAGTGGTGCAGCGCAGGTCGAAAAAAGTGTAAAAGGCAACGATACTATCGTTAATTCGGATGATATTAAAGCTTTGATCCTGCAAGGTAAAGATAATGGTTTCATCTCTTATGCTCAAATCAATGATGTCTTGCCGGCCGAAGCAGTTTCGCCGGAGAAGATTGATGAGATGTTGGTTCTCTTTGCCGAGATGGGGATTGAGGTTGTTGATGGCGATAAGTTGGGCAAAATTGAAGCCGACAGTGAAAGTGGTAAGGGTGGAAATGCTGTAGCGCCGCTGATCACAGCTGCTGATAGTTCATCTGAGCGCCACCATGACCCGGTACGAATGTATCTTTGGGAGATGGGTTCGGTGCCGTTGTTGACGCGTGAAGGCGAAGTTGAAATTGCTAAAAAAATTGACGAAGGTGAGCGTGAGGTTGTTAAGGCTCTGTTAAAGTCAGCCTTGACCGTCAGTACCCTGAAGTATTTAGGTGAACTGCTCGCCAGTGAAGAGATTGCGGTTAAGTCGATTAGTCGTGATATCGAGGAGGAGGTTGAGATTGAAGAGGATATCGATTCCGGCCTGACCTCGCTTGAAGAAGATGACGAGGTTGAGGACGATGGGGCTGCGTCTGGTAATGATGGTGACCTGGAAGACCAGATGGAGGTCGCAGAGTTGATCGCTTCCGAGAATGAGGTTGATCGTGATGATGAAACTTTAGTGGAGAGAATTGTCAACGGTATAGAGACGATAACAAATCTTTTTGAAGAGAATCGCAAACTTCGTAATCGGCTTAAACGCCCTGATCCTGAATTGAATTCATCGGTCAAAAGAAGTGCTTTGCGCGGACTGATAAAATCCAATGAACGGGTAATAATGAACCAGTTTTATGCGATTAAATTAAGGCCAGAAATTATTGAAGATATTATAGTCAGTTTGAAAAGTTATGTAGATATGGGGCGCAATCTGGAGAAGATGGTGGCGCGTTTGGAAACCCGACATCAGATGCGTTTACGGAGTTTGCGAATCACCTGTAAGGAGTGCCTTAAGGATGAAAAGAAGCAGACGCTTGTTGTTGAGGAGTTTGCGCTTGGTGAGGATGGTTTTGATGATCTTTGGTTTCGGGTTGATAACCTGAGCTCCAAATTGAAAACCATCAGCGATGAGACCGGCTTGGGTATTTCCAGCCTTAAACGGGTCGATCAGCAGATTTCGGTAGGTGAGCGCAAGGCTGAAAGCGCCAAAAACCAACTTATCAAAGCCAACTTACGTTTGGTGGTCAGTATCGCAAAAAAATATACTAATCGCGGGCTGCAATTTCTGGACTTGATCCAGGAGGGTAATATCGGTTTGATGAAGGCGGTTGATAAATTTGAATATCAGCGTGGTTATAAATTCAGCACCTATGCAACCTGGTGGATCCGTCAGGCAATTACGCGGGCAATTGCCGATCAGGCTCGGACTATTCGTATCCCAGTTCATATGATTGAAACGATCAATAAACTGATTCGGACATCAAGGGTCTTGTTGCAGGAACTCGGTCGGGAGCCCACCCCTGAAGAGATTGCAGAACGGATGGATATTGCCTTGGATAAGGTGAAAAAGGTCTTGAAGATCGCTAAAGAGCCGATCTCTTTGGAAACCCCTATTGGTGAAGAGGAAGATAGTCATTTGGGTGACTTTATCGAAGATAAAAAGGCCGTTAATCCGCTCGATTCAGTGGTTAAGAGAGACCTTGCTGGGCAGACCCAGCAGGTTCTGGGTAGCCTGACTGAGCGCGAAGAGAAGGTTTTGCGTCTGCGTTTTGGGATTGGCGAACGTTGCGACCACACCCTTGAAGAGGTGGGCCAGGATTTTGATGTTACGCGTGAGCGGATTCGGCAGATTGAGGCCAAAGCTTTGCGTAAGCTACGCCACCCAACCCGCAGTCGGAAATTGCGCGGTTTTCTCGAAAACTGATATTTTCTGACGCTTTTTCGGGAAGGTTGAGATTGTCTGACAGGCCGGGTGCTTTAAGCCCCGGCCTGTTTTAGTTCCTGAATGTTAGCCTCATAATCGTCGGATTTGAATACGGCCGAACCGGCAACATATATGTCAACGCCGGCAGCTTCGGCTGCGGCGATAGTTTCAGCCTTTATACCACCGTCGACTTCTATCAGTAACGGTCGTTCACATCCTTTGGCAAACTCCTTGATGCGGGCGATCTTTTTTAGGGCCTCAGGAATCATCGCCTGGCCGCCAAAGCCGGGATTTACAGTCATGATCAAAACCAGGTCGATTTCACTGATAACGTCTTCAAGCATGATCGCCGGGGTGCCCGGGTTGAGTGATACTCCGGCTTTGATATCGTGTGCTTTAATCATTTGGATCAGGCGATGCAGGTGGGCGCCCGATTCCTGGTGGACAGTGATAATGTCAGCCCCGGCCTCAGCGAAAGTATCAATGTAGCGTTCAGGCTCTGAAATCATGAGGTGAACGTCGAAAAGCAGTTTGCTGTGCGGTCGCAGGGCTTTTACAACCCCTGGTCCGATTGTCAGGTTGGGGACGAAATGTCCATCCATAACATCTATATGGATCAGGTCGGCTCCAGCTTTGTCAAGGGCTCTGATCTCATCTCCCAAGCGGCTGAAATCGGCAGATAATATTGATGGTGCAATCATTCTCATAGGTAACTTCCTATCCCGGACTCACCGGAGGTTAATAGTTGAGTAGTTTATTGAAGTATCTTCTAACTGACCCGGGTTACCAGGGCGGCAAAAAAACCGTCCATTTGCGCTTCCTCGATAAAACTGGTTTCAAAAAAGTTATCGTTATTGATCAGTTTTTGCAGGTATTTTGGTTCAATTTCCTCTCTGGTGACTAAACGGAAATTGTGGTTTTGAACAAGAAACTCGCTGAGCACCGCCTGGTTTTCGTTGCGGCAGGTCGTGCAGGTTGCGTAGATAAGGTGTCCGCCAACTTGCAGGTATTTAGAACAGTTTGACAGGATTTGCAATTGAATTGTGGCAAGTTCAGAGCTCTCTTCCAGGCTTTTGCGCCAGCGTAAGTCAGCTCGTCTGCGAATCACACCAAGCCCTGAACATGGGACATCTACTAGAATTTTATCGTAAATTTGTGGCACGGCTGTCGGGAGATCTTTGGTTAGGTCGCAACAGGTTACTTGGATTGAGGTAACTCCTAAACGCTTATTTGTTTCAGTGATTAGCGAGAGACGCTCAGGTTCTATGTCGGCGGCGATTATGGTGCTTCGATCACCACAAAGTTCAGCCAGGTACGCACTTTTGCCTCCAGGGGCCGCGCAGGCATCAAGAATAGTCTCCCCGGCTTTAGGGTTGAGGAGTTCGGCGATAAGTTGGGCGCCTTCATCCTGAACACTTATAAAGCCCTCGTTAAACCATTTTGAGTAAAGTAGTGGTGCCGCTTGGACTGAGTGAAAGGCATTTTTGCCCAAGACTCCCTTTTCAAGTTTTACTTCACTGTTTTCAGCGCTAAAACTTTGCAAAAATTGCTCTCTTGTGATTTTTAGTCGGTTAACGCGAAAGCTAGTGCCGGAGAAATAGTTAGCTTTACTGCATAGTATTCTCGTTGTTTGTTTGCCGTAGTCACTCTGCCACTTTTTTACGAGCCAGACGGGCAGGGAGTGACGGATGGCCAGATTTTTAGGCTTATCATTGTCTTCTGGAAGAAGGTCCGAATCTTTTTGTCGGAGAAAGGAGCGTAATACTCCATTTATAAAACCTTCTCTTCCGGGAGTTATGGTTTTTGCCAGGTTGACTGCTTGCGAGACAATAGCATACTCTGGGCGCAACTTGTCTGTAGGAAACTCCAATTCGAAAAGAGCCAGGCGCAGGATGTTTCTGAGTTCTGGGTTTACCTTTTTTCTCCGGGTTAGGAGGCCGTCAATATAGTGATCAAGGCGTCTGTGCCAGCGTATCACTCCGGCCGCAAGGTTGGTTGCTAAAGCCTTTTGGGTCTGGTTAGGTTCAGAGGATGTCCGGTTTAGAGAAATTTCTAGTAGCGGGGAAATTGCCTGGGGTTGTTTTTCCCAGTCTGTTAAAAATTGGCAAACTGCTTGTCGGACATCCTGGTCACTCATGCTGTTATTTGAATGTGTTTTTTCATTTTTCACGAGCAGCTATCCTTTTTGTATGGGTAAATATTCGGGTTGTTGTTTCAGCTCTGTTCCCGTGCGAAAGCCCCCTTTTTTTAAGGGTACTTCCGATAGGCTTAGGCGATGCACCGTTCGTGGATTTCCTTTGCAACTTAAGTACCAATCATGGCAAGTTGAATATTTACTTTTTTGGAATTACGTGGTAGGCCATTTTGTAACACAGGAAAGCATAAATTGGAACCGCTAAAGAGAGTGTTTGGTGAAGGACGATTCTACTTTTAACTTGCAATTTTGTCAGAAAACATTTAGGAATGCCAGCGTTAAAAGCAGTTTTGCCGGTGTAGCTCAGGTGGTAGAGCAACTGATTCGTAATCAGTAGGTCCGCAGTTCGAGTCTGCGCATCGGCTTCAATTAAATCAAGCACTTAGCGTTAATTCGGTAGGTGCTTTTTTGTTGGCCAATATTTCTGTGGCCCACTTTGTGGCCCACTTTTATTTTGAGTCCTTTTTTGTTCCTCCCCTACACAAAAAAACCGGGGCAATAGGCTTTTACCCCCTTATGACCCGGCTTTTATTCTTGGATTAGATGATGTAGAGCTGTTACGGCTTATTTAAGGTGTTCAGATGATATACGTAACATCTTGCGATATTCGCTGAACATCTAAAGTTTGGCGGTACATTAATTTAATTGAGATTTGTAATGGCAATGTTAATGGTCGAAAGTGTAACGTGATAGCGTTTTTGAAAAATACTATCATTCATTGGTTCGCTTAGTTGTTTGATTTCAAGTCATTCAACTGCCTGTTACCATAATTCGGGTTTATTAAGTTCTTCCACGCAATACGACTTGCCAGTAATAGGTTCAATTTCATCGCCAACCAAGGATTGAGCCAGCCAGCCTTCAGGGTATTCCAGCTTCAGAGGAGCGGGCACGACCTGTTCGGTAATGACGCCAAATCCAACTTTTGAATAAAAATTTGGATCGCCATACGTAATCGCCAGCTCTACCCCATTCTCTTTCAAGGCATCAAGACCAAAGTTAATCAACTTCT
>DAOWHJ010000092.1 GCA_030641485.1 Pseudomonadota bacterium | reverse complement strand
CCGTCAGATCCGGAAGGAAGCAGCGGCAGCACCGCTCTCCGTGTGCCGCAGGGTAGCCTGGTTATCTCTCATGGGGATAACTGTTTCAGGCGGTAATTTATTGTCGGGTTCTAATTTAAGAGTGCTTTATGACTGAGGCATATCAGGTACTGGCGCGGAAATGGCGGCCGCAGCTTTTTAGTGATCTTAAGGGGTTGGAGCATATTGCGCGAACCCTTAAGAATGCGATTCGGTTTAAGCGGGTTGGTCACGCATTTCTTTTTACGGGCTCGCGGGGGGTCGGTAAGACGTCAGCCGCACGAATTTTTGCTAAAGCTTTGAATTGCCAAACCGGCCCGGCTGAAGAGCCTTGCAACAGTTGTGAAAACTGTATTACAATTACAGCCGGGAGTGCCGCCGATGTGATTGAGATTGACGGCGCTTCAAATCGCGGGATTGATGAGATTCGACTGCTGCGTGAAAATGTTACCTATCTTCCCCAGAACTCTCCCTTTAAGATCTATATAATTGATGAAGTCCATATGTTGACGACGGAGGCTTTTAATGCTCTTTTGAAAACTTTGGAAGAGCCGCCGGCCCATGTCAAATTCATCATGGCAACGACTGACGTTCACAAAGTCCCGATGACCATTCTTTCACGTTGCCAGCGGTTTGACTTTGGCCGTTTGACCCAAGCGGTAATCGCGGCGACACTGGTTGAAATCGGAGCGCGGGAGAAACTTGATTTTGGTTCTGGTGCAACTGAGTTGTTGGCGCGTGAAGCTCAGGGGAGTATGCGTGATGCTCTGAGTCTACTTGATCAGGCTCGTTCGTATGCCGGCGAGACGATTTCGGTGGCTGATCTGCGTCAGGCCCTAGGCCTAATTGAGTCGCGTCACTGTTATGCGCTCTTGGAAAATGTTGTGCACGGTGAGCTTGGCGGCGCCGTTAGTCAGGTTAACGATTTGGAACAGGCCGGGGTTGATCTAAAACGTTTCAGCGAAGAGTTTCTTTTCTATTTGAGAGATGCTCTTTTTCTTAAGCTTTCGAGTAAACTTAAAGGTCTGCTTGGCATAAGCAGTGATGAGGTTAACCTACTCTCACCTTTGGTAGATGAGTGTCGTCTGCCTTACTGGCAGCAGCTGTTCGATCTTTGGCAGCAGCACTTTGCGCAGATAAAAACTTCGCAGACCCCGCGCTTGGCGGTGGAGATGGCACTGATAGAGTTGGGGATGGCGCGTGACCTTAAGCCAGTAGATGAGCTTATGGGGCGGATAGATCAATACCTCAAGGCGGGACCAGAAACCTCTGTTCAAGCGGAGAAGGCCAAAAACACCGAGCAAATAGGTAACGCTGCTCCAATGACGACGAACGCAGAATTTCGTCAACCGACACCAGCAACAGAACCGTCAATTGGATTAGGTTCGGTTGGCTCTGCAGAAAACCGCTCGAGTCGGACCCCATTACAGAAAACTTCTCGGCCGCAACCACGAGTTACAACTCCGACGGAGTCGAGACGGGTTCAAGTTGCAACGCCTCCACCACCGCAGGCCGGGCCTTCATCACCGTATCCGGCGATGCCGCCGGAGCCACCACCACCGGATGATTTTTATGCCTGTGAGCCGGTATACGATAGCCCGGTTCCCGCTCCGACAGAGGTGACTTCGGTACCAACGCGGACTGCCGTTGCTCCCCAACCGACAAAAATAGTTCGGGAGGACGTTGGCCCTGAAAAATTAGTTGCAGAGCCGAGTGCTACTCGAAATGCTAGCTCTCATGATCCAGGTTACAATAGAAACCAGGAGCGTTTTGCGGCTGTAACTGCACAACCGGAGGTTGTGGGAAAAGGTACCGCTGAATCTGTAAACCTTGCGGGGTGGGCCGCTTTTGTTGCTCAATTAGCAGGTCGGGATGCGCGTTTAGGCTCAATGTTGCAGCGCTCACAGCCACAATTGACTAAGACCGGCAGTTTGCGACTTGCAGTCGCGCCACATGCCCTGGCAGTTTTGGATAACGAAAATGCAAAATCAGATATTTTAGCACTATGGGCCAAATTTCAAGGTTCTGATAATATTTCAACCCTTGAGCTTAAGCCTCTTTCGGCGACTCATGGGCCGCAGTCGGCAGCCGACAACGGTATAGCTCCGGCCGCGAACCGCACCGCACCGCGTCGTTTGGTTCCGGGCAAGGAGGAGATCTTTAATGATCCCTCTGTTCGTTTTATCAGTGACCGTTTTGGTGGCCGGGTGACCGAGATCAAAGCACGGTAGATTTTAGGAAGAAAATTCTAATTTTCAGGATACCCTTACCCCGTATTGATGTAACTATAAAATGTTAAAAAGGAGAATATCATGGCTAAAGGCATGGGAAATTTAATGAAGCAGGCGCAGCAGATGCAGGCCAAAATGGCCAAAATGCAGGAAGAAGTTGGCAAACGGACGGTTGAAGCTGCAGCTGGTGGAGGTATGGTCAAGGTCGTGGTTACCGGCAAGCAGGAGGTTTTATCGATCGATATTGAGCCTGATGTTATTGACCCTGATGATGTTGAAATGTTGCAGGACTTAGTTCTGGCTGCAGTTAATCAGGCTTTGCGGGAATCGCAGGCGATGATGACTGACGAGATGAGTAAATTAACCGGTGGTTTGAAAATCCCCGGAATGTAATAAAGATGCCATGCCGTGATTTTTTACGAGTATCTCAATATTAATGGTAACTAGTTGAGTTTAAAATGAATTCGGATGAAATTTTTGCTTTAGGTGAAAACTATATTGCCCCCACATATAATCGGTTTCCTCTGGCCCTGGTTAAGGGGGATGGGGTTAAGCTCTGGGATGCGGAAGGCAATGAGTATCTTGATGGTTTGGCCGGGATTGCGGTCTGCAACTTAGGTCACTGTCACCCTCGGGTGAGTGCGGCAATTAGCGAGCAGGCCAATCGATTGTTGCATGTTTCGAACCTCTACCACATTGAACCGCAAGCTCGTTTAGCCGAACTTCTGTGCAAATTATCATTTGCGGAGAAGGTTTTTTTCTGCAACTCTGGGGCAGAAGCGAACGAGGCGGCGATTAAATTGGCCCGGCGTTATGGGCATACGGTTTTAGGCAAGGAAAGTACGCGTATCATTACGATGCAACGCTCTTTCCATGGTCGAACCATGGCGACCCTGACGGCAACTGGCCAGCAGAAGGTGAAGACTGGTTACCAGCCCCTGCTTGAAGGTTTCGACTATGTTCCTTTTGATGATGTCAATGCGGTAGCTGAGGCGATTACCGATAAGACCTGTGCGGTGATGGTTGAGCCGGTGCAAGGTGAGGGTGGTGTGATTTTGCCGACCCCGGGTTATTTTGAGGGTCTACGCAAACTCTGTAGTGAACGTAAAGTTTTACTGATTTTAGATGAAGTTCAGACCGGAATTGGTCGTACCGGAAAGCTTTTTGCTTATCAGCATAGTGCGATTATACCGGATATTTTGACTTCGGCCAAGGCCTTGGGTAATGGTTTCCCAATTGGTGCAATGCTGGCTGTCGACCGGATTATGTGTCATTGCGGGCCCGGCAGTCATGCGACAACCTTTGGTGGCAACCCGCTCGCGGCAACCGCCGCCCTGGCCGTGCTAGAAACCATGCGGGATGAGAAGATTATTGACCAGGTAGCTGAAAAAGGGGCATTTTTGGAGGCGGGCCTGAAAGATTTGCAAGTTAAGTTTCCGGACCTTGTTGGCCCTATTCGTGGGCTTGGCCTGATGATTGGAATTGATCTTAAGACTCCGGTTGCTGAGGTCGTGAAAGCTTGTCTTAAGCGGCGCCTTTTAGTTGGTTCGGCCGGTGATAACACCTTGCGAATTACGCCGCCTCTGATAATTGAAAAAGCTGAGATTGAAACTTTGTTGCAGATCTTGTCTGAGGTGTTGACTGATGTCCGAAAATCGTAAGCTAAAAGATTTTCTAGATCTTAGCCTATGGTCGCGAAACGAGCTTGAAGGGTTGCTTGATCTGGCAGCGGAACTTAAACAAGATCCGGCTAAATTCTCGCAGAGTTTAGCCGGAAAAAGTTTGGCCATGATTTTCAAGAAGTCATCAACTCGAACCCGGGTCTCATTTGAGGTCGGGATGTTTCAACTTGGTGGTCAGGCAATATTTATGAGCGCGACCCATACTCAGGTGGGTCGTGGTGAACCTTTGGAGGATACGGCCCGGGTTTTATCCCGTTATGTTGATGGGATCATGATTCGGACCTTCGAGCATGCCGAAGTAGAAACCCTGGCTCGCTATGCGAGTGTTCCTGTAATTAATGGATTGACCGATTTGTTGCACCCCTGTCAGCTGTTGACTGATATTTTTACAATTAAAGAACGGTTGGGAGAAAACCTTTGCGGTCTTAAAGTAGCCTATATTGGAGATGGTAATAATATGGCTAACTCCTGGATCAATGCCGCGTTACAGTTTGGCTTTGATCTAAGAATTGCTTCTCCTTCAGGTTACGAGCCCGATGCGACTCTTTTGGAGCGAGCTCAGCAATCAACAAAAGGGGGCAGCAAAGTTACGGTGGTGAATGATCCGTTGGTTGCGGCTCAAGGCGTGCGGGTTCTAAATACTGATGTCTGGGCGAGCATGGGTCAAGAGGATGAAGCTGTAGCCCGGCGTAAAGTTTTTGCCGGTTTTCAGATCAATGATGAACTTTTAGCGGTTGCCGCCCCTGAGCCGCTGGTGTTGCACTGCTTGCCAGCCCACCGTGGTGAGGAGATTAGCGCTGAGACCTTTGAGCGTTATCAGGATCTGATTTTCACGCAGGCTGAAAATAGACTTCATGTGCAGAAAGCGTTGTTGGTAACTCTGCTGGCGGATTAAATTATTTAGAGGTGATATTATGAGCGATGTTAAAAAGATTGTTCTGGCTTATTCTGGAGGGCTTGATACCTCGGTTATTCTAACCTGGTTGAAAGAGGAATATAATTGCGAAGTTATCGCTTTCGCGGCCGATGTTGGCCAGGGTGCCGAACTTGACGGGATTGAGGAAAAAGCCTTAAAAACCGGAGCTTCAAAGATGTATGTTGATGACCTTACCGAAGAGTTTGCCCGCGATTTTGTTTTTCCAATATTTCGTGCTAATGCTATTTACGAGGGGGTCTATCTGCTTGGGACTTCAATTGCCCGGCCCCTGATTGCCAAACGTCAGATTGAAATTGCCCGACTCGAGGGGGCTGATGCGGTTGCGCATGGTGCCACCGGCAAGGGTAATGATCAGATTCGTTTTGAGCTTACCTTTTATGGCCTTGAACCTAAAATAAAGGTGATTGCGCCGTGGCGGAGTAAATGGGATCTTAATTCACGTGAGAAAATGATTGACTACGCTAAAAAACATAATATCCCAATTCCAGTTTCAAAGGATAAACCCTACAGCATGGATCGTAATCTCCTCCATATCAGTTTTGAAGGTGGAGTTCTGGAGGACCCCTGGTATGAACCAGACGAGGATATGTTTCAGCTCTCAGTATCACCTGAAAATGCCCCGGACAAACCGACTTATTGTGAGATTGAGTTTGAAAAAGGTGATCCGATAGCGGTTGATGGTAAAAAACTTTCACCAGCAAAACTTCTGGAACGTCTTAATGAACTTGGTGGTGCTAATGGTATTGGCCGGGTCGATATGGTCGAGAATCGATTTGTCGGAATGAAGTCGCGTGGGGTTTATGAAACTCCGGGTGGGACAATTCTCTATCATGGCCGACGGGCGGTTGAGTCGCTAACTATGGATCGTGATGCGATGCATCTCAGAGATTCTCTTATTCCTGAATACGCACGAATGGTCTACAACGGTTTCTGGTTTGCACCCGAGCGTGAGGCGCTGCAGGCACTGGTTGATAAAACCCAGGAAAATGTTACGGGCACGGTTAGACTTAAACTCTACAAGGGCAATTGTATTGTTGTAGGTCGGAAATCTAAAGTTTCACTCTATCAGCCGGAAATGGCGACCTTTGAGGAGGATATGGTTTACGACCAATTCGATGCTGAGGGTTTTATCAAGCTCCAGGCTTTGCGTTTAAAAGCCCGGGCGGTGTTGGGTTAGCATTTTGTCTCCCGCAAAGACGCAAAGGCGCAAAGAAAACCGTGAATGAGAATGATATTGGTAAGATTGTTGTTGATGCTTCAATTAAGGTGCACAGAGCACTTGGTCCGGGTTTGTTTGAGTCTGTTTACGAGAAGGTGTTGGCCTACGAGTTGTCATTGCGAAAGTTACAGCTAGCCTGTCAAGTTATGATACCGATTGAATATTACGGTATCAAGATTGATGGAGGATTTAAGGCTGATATTATTGTTGAAAACATTGTGATACTAGAACTTAAATCTGTTGAGTCGCTGCTGCCGGTTCACAAAAAACAGATCCAGACATATTTGAAACTTACTGGATGTAAACTCGGATTTTTGCTTAATTTTAACGCAAACCTTATGAAAGATGGAATAATTCGCTGTGTCAATAACCTCGGAGAATGAACTTTGCGCCTTTGCGTCTTTGCGGGCAAAACTGCTTTTACTACTGTTCGTTGTGGCAGCAGTTCTTGTTCTAGATCAGTGGACTAAGATAGTGGTTTTGGAGCAACTTTCACCGATCTACCCGAAGAAAATTATAGATGGTTTTTTATCTTTGACCCTGGTTATGAACTCTGGTGTGGCCTTTGGGGTTTTTAGCGGGATTGAAAGTTCCATGAAGGCCTATATTCTGTTGGGACTTTCCGGGGTTACAGTGGGTTTGGTGATATTCTACTATTTTTACGAGGCAAGCCTGCATACGGTTGCACGTTTTGGGCTGGCACTGGTTGTCGGCGGTGCTTTTGGTAATATGATTGATCGTTGGCGTTATCAAAAAGTTGTCGACTTTCTCGATTTCTATTGGCAGAACTATCACTGGCCCGCCTTTAATGTTGCCGATTGTGCCATTAGTATTGGTGTGACCCTGCTGCTTTGTGATGCACTTTTGTCTGTTTGGCGTGAAAAATCCTAATATTTTTTGTATATGTATCCTGTATTATTTAAAATCGGTCCGTTGACCCTGCATACTTATGGTTTCTTTGTTGCGCTTGGGTTTTTACTGGCCTTAACCTGGACCCACCGGGAAAGTTTGCGGCAGGGGTTGGATCCAGAGATTTTTCACGATCTCTTTTTTCATGTCGTAATTTCAGCTCTTTTAGGGGCGAGAATTTTTTATGTCGCGCTGAATTTTTCTTATTTTCGTCAGGACCCTCTGGCAGCGTTGCGTTTGTGGGAGGGGGGGCTGGTTTTTTATGGCGGATTTATAGCTGCGGTTCCGGTTTTTATCTGGCGCATTCGCCGTTGGCAGCGACCTGCTCTTGAAATCCTTGACGTCGCCGCTCCGGCCTTGGTGCTGGCGCAAGCTGTTGGTCGTCTTGGTTGCCTCTCTTCTGGTTGCTGTTATGGCAAAGAGTGCTCTTCAGGTTTTGCCATAACTTTTACAAGTGCAATATCTCACGCTCCTTTGCACCAAGCTTTACATCCTGTACAAATTTATCATTCCCTTGCGGATCTCACTATTTTTGTGGTTCTGTGTTTTCTTTCGCAACGGAGCCTTAGGCGCGGAACTTTAGTTGTTAGCTATATGGTACTTTATGGAATTATGCGCTTTACCGTTGAATTCTGGCGCGGTGATCCGCGGGGCTTTCTTTATGGCTTTTCGACTTCACAATGGATCAGTTTAGCGCTTGTGATTTGTGGCTTGCTTTTATGGTTTTTTAAGATAGTCCATGAACCAAAATCGGTGTAAAATCTTTGTATAGAACTATTGCTCCTTTAATCCTAGCATCCCAATCTCCTCGTCGTCGGGATCTTTTGCAACAAATGGGAATTAAGTTTTCTCTTGCCAGCGCTGATATTGAAGAGCGCCAGCTCGAGGGTGAACCTGCAGCTGATTTTGTTACAAGAATGGCGCTGGAGAAAGCGTTGGCGGTTGCGCCCAAAGCCCCTGATAGTTGGATTCTTGCTGCTGATACGATTGTTGTTCTGGATGGCAGAATTCTTGGGAAACCGGTTGATAAAGCTGATGCCGTCAGAATGTTAACTTCGCTTGCTGGTAATTGGCATCAGGTTTTGACGGCCTTTACTTTACATTGCTCGCAGAAAAAAGTTTCGGTTACTCTGATTGACTCGAGCCGGGTGAAAATTACTCCTTTATTGCCTGATCAGGTCAGCTCATATATTGATACCGGTGAACCACTTGATAAAGCGGGTTCATATGCTGTGCAGGGTATAGGTGGGGCATTTGTTGAGGCTATTGAGGGGGCTCCGACAACAGTTATTGGCTTGCCTTTGCCTATGGTAATTTCTGAATTGTTGGACAAACAGATAATTTTATGACTGATTTTAACTTACGTCTTGCTGAGGTGCAGAGCCGTATAATAAGCACTTGTAAACGTTGCGGTAGAGATCCTGCTGACGTTACTTTACTTGCGGTTAGCAAAACTTTTCCCATTTCTCAAGTTGAGGAGGCTTACGCCGCGGGTCAGTTGCATTTTGGCGAAAATTATATCCAGGACTGTCTTGAGAAGATGGACCAGGCAAGATCTGCAAAGATTCATTTGAAGTGGCACTTTATTGGTCACTTACAAAGTAATAAGGTCAAATTCTTTAACCCTGATTTTCATCTTTTTCATGGTCTTGATTCGCTTAAGTTGGCTCAGCGTTTAGCGCGGAGGGCTCTTTCGGGTGGTTTTGTTGCCCGGGCTCTTGTCCAGGTAAATATTGGTAATGAAGCCTCAAAGGCGGGTATATCGGTTGCGAGCCTGTTTGATTTTCTTACGAATGTGCGCTATATAGAAGGTTTGTCAATTGAGGGTCTGATGGCAATTCCACCGGCGGTGGCTTCGCCTGAAGCGAGTCGGCCCTATTTTCGTTCACTTAGGCAGCTTTTTATCAGAGCAAAATCTGAAATATTCCCAGACTCTTCTGTTTTTCAGCAGATATCAATGGGTATGTCTAAGGATTATGAAGTTGCAATAGAGGAGGGCGCGACCATTGTCAGGGTGGGTTCGCTTCTGTTTGGACAACGAAAAAAGGTTCTTTATAATTGAAAAAAAATAATCAAAAATTATGGGGTGGACGCTTTTCTGCTCCTACTGATGAACTAGTTGAAGAGTTTACAGCCTCAATTAAGTTTGACAGGCGACTCTATGCTGAGGATATTGCCGGTAGTATAGCGCATGCTCGCATGTTAGCCCGACAAGAAATTATCCCGGCCGCTGATCTTAAGCCTTTAGTTGATGGCTTAGAGCAAATTCGTGAAGAAATTGTTAGTGGTACTTTCGAATTTTCGGTTGCGCTGGAAGATATTCATATGAATATCGAGAGTCGATTGGGGGAGATAGTTGGTCTTGAAATTGCTGGTCGTTTACATACTGGTCGTAGTCGTAATGACCAAGTAGCTCTCGACTTCAGACTGTACATACGCCGCCAGCTCCTTGCTGTTGAGGGACTAATAGTCGATTTGATTAAGGTTCTGGTAGATAAGGCTGAATCTAACCTTGATGTTATTATGCCTGGGTTTACCCATTTGCAGCAGGCCCAGCCGGTTCTTTTTGCCCATCATCTGCTTGCTTATGTTGAGATGTTTAAACGTGATTCTGAGCGCCTAGCCGATTGTCGTAAGCGTTTGTCTCTTTCGCCTTTGGGCTCTGGGGCTCTGGCGGGCAGTAGTTTTTCCTTGGATCGTGAAAGTGTAGCTGCAGAACTTGGATTTTCTGGGGTTACTGCCAACAGTCTTGATGCAGTTAGTGACCGTGATGGAGTTGCTGAAGCTCTTTTTGATTTCTCTTTGTTGATGGTCCATTTGACCCGGTTTTGTGAAGAGTTGGTTTTGTGGTCCTCGGTCCAGTTTAATTTTATATCTCTGAGTGATTCTTTTTGTACTGGCAGTAGTATCATGCCCCAGAAAAAGAATCCGGATGTCCCTGAGCTTATTCGGGGTAAGTCTGGCCGGGTTGTTGGTTCTCTGGTCAACATTCTGATGACTCTTAAGTCTTTGCCCCTGGCCTATAATAAGGATATGCAGGAGGATAAAGAACCTTTTTTCGATGCTTTGGATACAGTCGTTGGTTCTTTGCGTATAATGGCACCTATGATCGCCGAAATGCGTCTTAATGATGAGGTTATGGCGTCTCAGGCAGGAGCCGGCTTTTCCACCGCTACCGAGATTGCTGATTATCTTGTGCGTAAGGGTCTACCATTTCGTTTAGCGCATGAAGTGGTTGGTCGGGTGGTTGGGTTTTGTGAAGCTGAGGATTTACTTTTCACTGATTTATCTATGTTACAGTGGCGTGAGTTTTCGGATCTTTTTGCTGATGATTTGTTGGCATTGCTTGCTCCTCTTGATGCTGTCAACGCTAAAGATCTTTATGGTGGGACTGCAAGAGCACAGGTTTGCGTGCAGATTGCTTTATTACGTAAATATCTTGGTTCGGTTTTGGTTTAAAGGTGGTAGTGAGGTTGTTTGTGAGTAAATCATTTAGGTTTAATTTTTTTTTATTAAGTGCGGCAATTTTTTTATTTACTGTACCCGTATTGACGGGTTGTGGTAAGCGGGGGGCACCAGTTCCTCCGAGCCTTGTGGTTCCTGTGAAAATTACAGATCTGCGGCTTCTGGTTAAGCCAGGGGTGCGTCAATTGGTTTGGAGTGTACCTAAGAACAATGTGGACAATTCTAAGCCTGCTGACCTTACTGCCTTTAGTTTGCGTTTAAAAAAATTATCTCAGTCATTGGATAGCTGTCGCTATTGCGATGAGGGTTTTTTTGATTACCAGACTATTAATTTTCTTAAGCCTGAAATCGGTTATCGACTTGGTGACTTTTTTTATTACCCTTTGCCTGTAATTGAGAAGGGTTTAATCTATATTTTTTCGGTTTCGTCACTTAATAGCCGGGGTTGGAGAAGTGATGTCTCCAATAAGTTAGCCCTATTATCACTGCCTGAGCTTAGTTCGCCGTTGGAGTTGGTTTTGACTCCTTCTGCTTCTATTGTTGAGTTGAGTTGGGTTGCGCCCCACCTGCCGGATGATTTCAGCGGTGATTTACGTTACCGTGTCTATCGCAGGCAACCTCAAAATTCTAATTCTAGTTGGCAATTGGTTACGCCTGAGCCCATAAGTGAGAGACATTTTATCGATGTCGGCTTGGTTGACTGGCTTGCTTACGAGTATGTTGTCACTGCAATGGTTGAGCTTGAGGAGACTATGTTAGAGAGTGATTATTCTGTTCTGGCGCAGATTATTCCTGGCGATTATACACCACCTGCAATTATTGACAACCTCTCGGCTTTTTACTATGAAGCTGGTGTTCAATTAATATGGGACCCGTCTGTAGCCTCGGATTTGGCTGGTTATAATGTTTATAGACGTGATGATATTTCAGGTCTTAATCAGATCATAGTGGAATTACCTACGCTTAAAGCTGAATTTTTTGATTCAACAGTTGCCCAGGGGCGTGAGTATTACTACCGTGTCACTGCGTTTGATTTGTCAGATCGTAAGAATGAGAGTAAGCTTGCTTTGGAAGTAATGGTTTCGATTCCTTTAATTAATTAGTGTTCTTAATAAGGGCACTTATTTGTGGGCTGCAAGGCCTCGTTTGGGATGCGGGATTTTTCCCGCATTAGAGATTTTATGGACCCTTTTGTTTACAGAGATAATCAGCTTTTTTGTGAGGATGTATCCTTAGCGCATATTGCGGCTGAACATGGTACGCCTTGTTACGTTTATAGCAAGGCTTTTTTACGTTCTCGTTGTCTCGCCTATACTGATGCTTTTGCAACTCATAAACACCTTATTTGTTACTCGGTTAAAGCCTCATCTAATGTGAATCTACTCAAATTCTTTTCGCAGCAAGGTTTGGGATGTGATATTGTTTCCGGTGGTGAGCTTTTTCGGGCAAAACTAGCTGGTGTTCCTGGGCATAGAATCGTCTATTCTGGTGTTGGTAAGAGCCCGGAAGAGATAAGGTCTGCATTAGCTTATGAAATTCTTTTTTTCAATGTCGAGTCTGAGCCTGAGTTATTACTTATTAACCAGATTGCGGCTGAAATGAATCTGATCGCACCAGTTACTCTCCGGGTTAACCCTGACGTTGATCCCCTTACTCATCCCTATATATCTACTGGTTTAAAGGAGAATAAGTTTGGCATCCCGATTGAAAATGCTGAGCTGATCTATCTTGAGGCTGCACAAACTTTAAAAAATATTAAATTTGTCGGAGTTGACTGTCATATTGGCTCTCAATTAATTAATCTTGCTCCTTTTCGTGATACGGCCCTTCGCTTAAGGTCATTAATCGAGAGTTTAGCTTCGAATAATCTTCAGCTTGAGTTTGTTGATGTTGGTGGTGGTCTTGGCATTCTCTATGATGATGAGAAGGTTCCTGAGGTAGTTCAACTTGCGTCTATCCTGACTGAGGTTTTGGGGGGATTAGGTTTAACTATTGTACTGGAACCTGGACGGTCATTGGTTGGTAACAGTGCGGTTATGTTGACAAAGGTTCAATATCTGAAAGGTAATTCGGAAAAGAAATTTGCAATTGTGGATGCTGGTATGAATGATATGCTTAGGCCTTCACTTTATGACGCTTTTCAGAAAATTGATCCGGT
>DAOWHJ010000033.1 GCA_030641485.1 Pseudomonadota bacterium | reverse complement strand
CGGCTTCTCCTTTTATGTGGGGCTCTTTCATCCCCTACTCTATGCCGGTTTATCCCGGCGTTTTCGATTTGACCCCTCAACGACCCCTCAACCCCCATCCCTCCGCCAAGCTGGATAAACTAAATAAATGAATAGAATGAAAAATCATCACTACCGACGTCGGTAGGCGTGTGATCGAAAAAATCGGTGGCGGCGGCTAAAAAGTCCAGATATTCCAAGAAACGTTTTTGGTCGCTGACCTTTTCGATTTCACAGCCATAATAGTAGAAGCCATCAACGCGGCTGGTTTTTACATTTTTTACCTTACATTTGATTTTCAGACGACACTCTGCGGTAACATTCATTTCCAAAAGAAAATTGCGGGCAATCTTCTCCTCACTGACCAGACCCACTCCTTGTTTACCAATGTCCACGACATAGGAGCGTTGTGATAGCAACACGCTATGGCCATCTTTGTGTGTTGCCGTCAAAGTGACCGGAGCAAACCCTTTATAACGAGGAGCGCTCCAGAGTCGCTTTTCAACAATATCCCGAAAATCCGGCAACTTCAGACATAGGTGGTAGAAAGGAACATAACTTACTTTAAGAACTACTGCTTTAAAACTATATCTAGTGCCCGCATATTCGTAGTCAAAATAGATAAGATTGTTGACATAAACCGAGTCAAAATAGCGCCGTCGACCGGTCCCGGTCTGGACCTTGGGCCGATCAATAATCAGGGTATCTCCAACCCGGGTCAAGATATGAGATTGATATTTGTCACCACCAATAACCCGACCGACATTAACTTCTTGATATGGTGCAAACTTAAGCTCTCCAGTCACCGTCACTCCCCTTTTATTTGCAGATCGTTCCAGATTTTTTCCACCTGAGTTTTGGTATAGTCAAGATCCTTGGTGTTATCAACCACAAAATCAGCAAACTGGAGTTTTTCATCAATCGGCAACTGGGATTTCATGATGTTTGCGGCCTCATCAGAACTGATATTATCACGCTGAGACAAACGTTTAGCCTGGGTACTATCAGGAACATGTACTACCAGAATCTTATCAAAAAGGTATTGCAGGTTCAACTCAATCAAGAGCGGTACCGCCACCTGAATAATCGCCTCAGGGTCTTTAGCGGCAATCGTGTCAGCCTGTTTGAAAAACTCTTCATAGATTGGTGGATGAGTAAAACTTTCGAGCTTTTTCCGCTTCTCCATATCGCCAAAAACAATATCCGAGACTTTTTTACGGTCTAAAGAACCATCCTCAGCCAAAACCTGACGGCCGAAATAATCAACAATTTTCGCCAATCCATCAGTGCCAGGTTCAACTACCTGACGCGCAATCAGATCAAAATCGATCAATGGCGAACCCAGTTCAGCCAACATTTCAGAAACGGTACTTTTGCCGCTGGCGATGCCGCCAGTTACTCCCAAAAGGGTACGTCGGCCGTCGCCTTTAACCTTTTCCATCATCTCATCAAGGCCAAAATAGGTCGGCGGAAAGACGTCAGTCAGGTCACAACCGGCCCCGGCAAAGCTGATTGGATAACGCACCCCGCGCCGATAAAGTGCCTCAAGACCCGACAACACTTTCTCCAACATATCTTTTGGCAATGCCATCACCAACTCATCATCCTGGGTATGACCATAACAGCGCTCACCATAACAGGGCAGCGCTAATGATGGTTTCCCCTCTTGATAGCAACGAACAATTGCATCAGAACAGGAAGATTCACCAACACAATAAAAATTGAGCACCTCATAATCTGCAAACTGTATGGCATTAATTAAGATCATCATCTGGGCTGGGTTTGCATAAATCAGCACAATATCGGGGTCAAAGGGATTGTAAACTAACGGTGCCATTGCTAATGCCTGGTAGCGACCAGTCGGTAAACGCGGTATCGACTTTTCAAATTTACGACCATCAGCTTTGGTCGCAACCCAGACAATATTGCGAAAACTACCATCAGCATGGGTTTTGGGGAGCTCTTCCAAACCAAGAATAGAGGAACAGGAGGAGAAGAGAAAGTCATCTAAATCAGCCCCGACACTCCAGTCAAAATTACGCACCATATTGATCATCTGGCACATTGTCATCTTGTTCTGAGGACGCCGCAGAAAAGGAATACTCTCCAACTCCTCTTTCTGCTCCAGCATCTTAAACGCCACCGGAAACGATTTTAATCGCAAAAGACGCTCAAGCCGCCGAACAATTTTCTCCCAATCAGGTTTTTTTGACATAGTAATTTCCTACAATTTATAGCCCATTAGCGAAAAGTTACGGGTTGATATTTACCCTCTTTCAGGGCGACCAAAAGCTCTTCTTCACTTTTGATGGGATGTGCAAAAGCAGTGGCATAAAGGCCAACACTTAAGATGTCATGCGCATCACTGCCGCCGGTTGCCGGCAAACCTAACCCCACGGCAACGTCTCGGGCTAAACCGTTCTCGGTCTCAGTTACTTTACCGTTCAAGCTTTCGACCCCATCAACCCATTGAAACATATCTCGGGAACTTGCCTTCTCTTTGGTCAAGCCGATATCATCAGCCCCGAAAGTGAGAAAACCCCGAAAAGGGTGGGCAGCCACAATAAACCCGCCCACCGCTGCAACCAGTTTTTTCAGCTCTTTCAGCTTAATTATACCTTGCACATCCTCATAAAAACCGAAGACCAGCATATCACCCTGTTCGGTGACAATTTCATTGGCACGCAGGATGAGAAAATCATGTTTTTCTCGCAAGGCCTGAATATCTTCAGGCGACCAGAGATAGTTATGATCGGTAAGACAGACCCCATTCAGACCAATTCGCTTAGCCTCGACAATCATTGCATCGACAGAGTCTGATGCACATGGTGAAGCTGGTGCAGTATGTAGATGTAAGTCGACAATAAAACCAGCGCCACCAAGATTGACCGTTGCAAGCGGCTTTTTAGAGGGCCCCACGACAGGGACGCTGACCGCATTTGTTGTTGTCGTTATTGCCTCAGACTTCACTTCTACTTCTACCGACAACTCTTTGGGCAGACTTCCGTCAGCACTTTTTTCCTGCGCTAAAAAATCCTTACACGAAAGTTTTGAACCACTCGATTTTGCCGCCTGCCAGCGCATCAACTTAACGGTTTCCCGCACCGCATAAGCGCACTCAATAAAGAGGTTGGCAAAATGACGACAAGAACTACGACCGATAGTTTTATGAATCTTCTCATCGATCCCGCAAGCTAGGCAAAAACCTTCTGCCTGAGCCAAAAAATCCAAGGCTTTGGGACATTCAGGGGTCGTCCAGCGGAGCCAGCGGCCGCCAATCTCAAAACAGGTCAAGTCACTTACCTGAACCTTAAAATCGAGCTCAAGACTATAAATCGAGTCATCCAGGATGCCATGGACAACGAGTGTATCGTCATCAAGGCGCGCAACGTCAACTACTTTATTCCGGTTAAATTCAGAAATCACAGTTCACCTCCAGCCCGCTTTTCCGCTTCAAGCTCCGCGACCAGAGGTGAACCTTTAGCAAACGCCGCACAACGATCATAAAGACGAATACTTTTTTTCACCATTTTTGAATAAAAGATCTGCTGGCCCGCCTCGTCATCGGGGGCCTTAAGCAAAACCTTTTTCGTCAGATGGAGAATAACCCCGTGACAAGCCTCCTCAACCATGTAGGTGATTTGGTCAAGATTCTCGGCACTCCCGAGCAAGCCCTTGATAATTTTTAACATTCCAGCCCCGACCCGAACTCCCAGAAGTTTCTGGAGTAAGTCATTCAGGACCTCGACCTCATCAAGATAAGCGTGGCGAAAATTACCGGAGATCTCAGCAATCTCAAGATCAGGCATTTTGACCACCATCCGAATCTCAGCATCACTAAAGCTATCCCGTAAGCGGCAAACCGAAAGCAAGTTGCCGTCTGCCAACTTCTCGACGTTAGTCGAGCGGTTTAGGGAAAATTTAAGAATATTATTTGCCATAATGCCCCTCAGCTACTCGACCACCGTAAACTTCCAAGCGCAGAACCACTCTTTGGGGTGGGCATCGGGTGGACAGCCGATACATTCGGTCTTAATCCGAGAGTCAATGGTCCGAGCAAAGTAAGGATACTCCACCATACCTGCAGATTTGCAAGGATAGTCTTCCAATCCTTTACGCTGCCTGGCAACCTGCACCCGGCACTCATTCATGCGAAAAATAATGGTTTTTTCATCAACATCCTCAATTGACTGCTTATTAATCAAAGCATACATTCTGAAGGCTAAGGCTTTTTTCAAGGCTGCTACCCCACCATTGTCTGGGAGTTCAAGAAGCTCTTTAATCCGCTCCGCCTCATATGGGGAGTAACGGGTCCAACAGGAATCATTACAGCGCTTCGCGTCATTCATACCGTGCTCTTTTTCAACCGCCTGGAACCAGATACCATCATTGGCAAGCCAGTTAACCCCAAGATTTTTCAAAAGATCGAGTAACTCTTCACGCGAAAGCTTATTAAGGTAAGTCGGAATCCCATCCTTGACCTCAAAGCCGAAGATTTTCCCCAAACGTTTTAACTGGTTACCGACACTCATATCCCAAGCATTTTTTTCAACTGCGGCGGCTTTTTCAGCACCCAGCTGGTGCTCAACCTGAGAAAGCCAATAACCGTAATGGACAATTGTACGCCGAAACGAATCCATGACCATTTTAACTAAAAGTGCATCATCAGCCTCACTTATAATCTTACTCATATCACTCATTTTCACCCTCTCCTTTTTCATTTAAGTTAAATCTACTATGGTTAATCTCAATAAAGAAATTACCTTCGCTATCTTCTTCAAGTAGTTCTGCAATCCGAAAATGAGCCGCAGACAAACAACGCGCCGCAAATTGACCCGCCTTTATCTTAACTTTAAGGACCCCTTCATCATCAAGGGTTAAACTCTCCGGGTCAAGCAATTCCTGGCTGCCATCGTCAACCTCTAACATCACACCTATGAGGTTTCCCACTTGATCCGTTTCGAGCGCAACATCACGAATAAAGTAGGGCGTCCTGGCAACTTTCACCGGAACTCGCTTGCCTTGATAGTCGATAAAATACTCACCACCTATCGAGTCAATCGTCAATGAATTTTTAAATAATTTTAGCACCTCAGGATGGATAATCTTTGCCCCATCATACCACCACTCGCCCAGAGCATTAATTGAAATGTCACTTTCACTCATACCTGACACACCTCATACTATTAACAGACCTAACGCTAGCCTGTACCAACAACCGAGAGTACTTCTTAAGAGCACTAAAAAACCAATTGGAATATCCGGTCTACACAGAGCGCTGGAGAATGTCAAGAGATAAACCCTGAGTATTTTTAAGCTCTTTTTCTGGCGATCATCCAGCCAGTATGGAACCGGGAAAATAATTGCATAACCAGCAACTTTCTGATAGTAACAAGATGATTGTAATGCTAATACTTTCTCGCAGAATTAGAGCACAGACACTACGCTGAAGAAGTTAAACTATAAATCAGCCATTGTAAATTAAGCTGTTAATTACCACAAAGAACTGTAGGTTTTCCTCTGTGAATCCTGTGTTCTCTGTGGCTAAAGTAAGATTTCAATGACCGTCGTCGAATATTTACGATGAAATATCCATGATGATAGAAAACAGTAACGATAAAATTTATTTCTGGCACGAATTAATACTACCTTTAGGGCCGCTTCTTATAGTCGCCCTGGGGTTACGTTTGATCCCCTTTTTTAATGAACCTCTGATAAACTCGGACGGCATAGCCTATATTCTCCAAGCAAAAGCTCTCTACCTGCAGGAGGGCAATAAATTTCTTGAGCTCTACCCCTACCTCACCAACATCTCATACCTGATCGCCGGGATTTTTCATCTTATTGGCAACTGGGTTTTGAGCGCTCAGCTTCTCTCGCTCGGTTTCAGCCTCCTCACTATAATTCCTCTCTATTACTTAAGCCGACTATTCTGGGACAAGTCTACTTCGATAGTAATAGTTATATTTTATACGGCCTCCCCCCTATTTGTTGAACTCTCGAGCCAAATTATCAGGGGGCCACAATTCTGGTTTTTTCTAACGCTTGGGCTTTTCTGTTTTTGTCGCTTTCTCAAACTTGAAAAGCCAACCTGGCTGCTTCTTAGCATTACGGCAATCAGCTTCCTGCTGGCCGCCTGGAGCCGCATCGAAGGTGCACTGCCGCTACTGCTGACAGGATTATGGCTTATACTTCACTCAAGATCCCGCACAACTCGCAATATTCTAGCCTATTTTCTCCCGCTTTGCCTACTAGCCTGCTGCTTATTGGGAGTAACAAACATTAACCTTGCTGACACCCTTACTCAAGGCGTAGATAATCGCATTTTTGCCGCTATCGACCGTTTTAACTGGCTCAGGGATGCCTTAAATCAACTGGAAGATATTCCACCATCTGGAACTGTGCCCTATTTTTTCAGTGAAGTTAAAGATTTCCTTTGGCTTTTGGGACTTGGGGTCACAGCCCATTCACTGCTAAAAACTTTTGGAATAATATTTTTTCTACTAACACTTTTTGGTATGATAAAGAGACCGAGTGCTCCGCCAAGTAGACCTTTCAGACAGCCGGCCCTCACCTACCTTTTAGTTCTAATCTCAAGCGGCATACTTCTCATCTATATGCAGATTTTTCTAAACTGGTGCGGCTGCGAACGATTTGTCGCATTTATCTATTTTCCGGGGCTTATTTTAGTAGGATTTGGTGCTAGACGTCTACAAGAACTTGCACAACGATTAACCCCCACTTTATCCAGGTTGAGTTATGTTTTAATCCCACTCTTCATACTGGCAGCAGCTCTGCCACAAATCAGCAAAAGCTCACATTTAAGCCGTTCAGTTGTATTTAAGGAGTTTGGCGGGATATTAAGAAACCAACTTGCAAAAGATAAGGCCGTTACGATATGCGGGACCTCGGATAAAATTCTCCTTACCCATTTCTACGCCCATATTGACCATAACGGCACCGTCAACCCCTGGAATAACTGTACTATCCTCAAGGTTGACAACCTCAAACCTGATAACATTTTCAATTCTGGGTGCGACTATCTGATTCTTTCAGATCGGGATGGCGGACGCCAACACTTTTTAGACTTGCTCAAAAAACGAAACTTACAAGGCAACAAATTGGGAATAATGGCAAAGTGGCAGAAAGAGGCTGAAAAGTATGGTACTATAACACTCTTCTCTCTGAAACCTGCACCGTGAAAGTTGAACCCGCTAGAGCTGAATTAGTCTAGAAACCACAGAGCATTAACACTGCAAAGGAGAAAAACAGGACCAGAAAAACTGCAAAAGCACTACGTTTCACATCAACCTGCTGAGTAATGCGGAATGTATGATAGAGCCCCGCCATCAGGGAGACAGAGGCCCAAATTGCAAGCGGTACATAAATGACCCCAAAGGGCAGAATTGACAGAGCTACGTCACCTGCCAAGGCATTGTCAGCCGCAAGAAATGGCAGAGCCGGAAGAATTGCAGGCAAGAGAAAAGCGGTCGTTCGATAGAGTACCGACAAACGCCCAGGCCCACCGACCCCTTTCGCCATCAGCCAGACCATCATTGTCACACCGCCATGAAAAATCAGGATAATAAAAATTCCGGCGATCATATTCCCACCAAAGAGAATCTTATCCGAAATCTGACTCAACTCAATCCCGTGAATCATCCCCCCGATACTTCTTTGGAAAAAAGCGACTAAAAAACCATACAAGGAGCCTATGCTCAGCAGGATAAGTGGCAATAGCCAGGATGAAGCCTGGTCTGAACTGGCGTAGCGATAGGGTCGATCACGGAGCAATAAAAGGTCGGCAAACAACATAATTAAATTCCTGGACAAAAATAAGGTAACCTACTGAAGCAGGGGACATATTGCAGTTGCAGGCACTGCACTGAATAGCGTCTTCAGACCGCTATCGCAGCAACACATTTAGAAGTAACGTAGTGCCGCTTTTTTTCTTAGCCACAGACCCACACAGACAACAGCGGACAAAAGCACTATGTCTGTGTGGGTCTGTGGCCAAGAACCGTTAATTGGAAGTTACAAATAAATTAGTAATGTGAACAATCTAAAAAAGAGGGGGGATTTACATCCCCCCTCTTTTTGGTTATACGCTAAAACGAATAAGTTATCAACTTATTGTCTTAGTAAGGCATCGTCGACCAGACCATCATGCCTAAAGCAACCAGGGCACAACAGATCGCAAAGGTGTTACCGGAGTAACGCTCTTCACTATAGTCATTCCAACCGTGAATCCGGTCAACAACCCGACGAATTTCTTCGTCTTTTTCACCACCAGTGGCAAGACTGGCAACAACCGTAATAAACCAGGCCGCAGAAGCACTGAAGATACCACCCATCAGGTAACCAATCGGACCCATGTTAATGAACTGGAAACCAAAAAGTTTACCTTTAGTCCACCACAAGGTAACGGAAAGGAAAGCACCAACGACCATGCCTAAGTTAGCGCCAATTTTGTTGGCGCCCTTCCACCAGATTCCGAGAATCAGGACTGGGGTAAAGGTTGATGCGGCAACGACGAAGGCCCAGATAACACTGGTCAAGAGGAACTTCGGCGGATTCAAAGCCATACCGATAGTCGCCAAGCCACCAATTGCGGTAAAGAGGAGACCCATCTTCATCTTCTTCTCTTCAGTAGCATTCGGAGAGATGGTGGTGTAGATATCGTGACCGATACCGGTACCAATAACCATCAAAAGACCACCAATGGTGGAAAGGCCAGCCGCCATCGCACCAGCAATCGGCAAAGCTGCGATCCAAGCCGGAGCGAACGCCTGACTCATTACGACAACCAGAATATCTGCATCTTTCGGATTAAGTGCAAGACCCTGTTTGGCAAGTACATCAACAGTGTAAAGTTTAGCAGCAAAACCGATCGCGAAAGTAGTCAGAAAGACCATACCGATAAAAAGAATTCCCCAAAGAGTCGCCTTTTTACCTTCACGAACTGAAGGAGCCGTAAAGTAACGCATAGCGATATGCGGAAGTCCGATTGTACCAAAACTCAGACTTAAGAAGATCGCGGTGTAATACTTAAATGTCAACGGAATCTTGCCCATTACCGTAGTAAAGGGGTCAAAGTAGGTCGGAAGCTGCTCCAACATCGACGGAACCAGCTTGGCGTATCCAAATGGCGGGAAAATTGCCCCGGCCCCGGCACCCATCTTCATTAGAATAATGGTAGTCGGGAAGATCAAAGCCAGACCTAAGATAACTGCCTGCAGAGTCTGGTTGTAGGAGAGACCATACATCCCACCAATCGTAACATAAGCAGTAACAACGATACCACCGATAACCAAACCAGTTGTGTAATCCCAGTGGAACATAACCTGGAAGATATTACCAACACCCTTCATCTGACCGATGAGATAGAGCTGGGCCAGGAGAATCATACAGCAAACTGAAATGATCTTGGCAGCGGTACCGTAACGCTCACCGATAAACTGCATACTGGTGAATTTACCCCAGCGCCGCAAGCTCGGAGCAACCCCGATTGAGATCATGACAAATCCGCCCATCCAGGCCATAACGAAGGCCACCAGAAGGAACTGGAGTTTCCAGATCAAAGCGGTGAAACCGAGAAATGTTGCCAGACTCAAAAAGTTTGAGGTCATCGCCAAACCATTAGAGAGGGCCCCAATACCACGGCCAGCAGTGTAGTAATCGTCGGTGGTAGAGGTTTTTTTCTGGGATAGGTAACCAACATAGAGAAAAACAACAACCATAAGAACCGTGTAGATCAAGCCATACATCGAGAGAGCTTTAGATGGTTCAAATTTATAGATATTCTTAGCAGCCTCTTCAGCAGCGGAAACCAGTGCCGGAGAGCTCAACAGAGCTAAAATAGCAAAAATCAGACGTTTCATTATTTATCCCCTCCCTGACTACTCGCTTCAATTTCACGATCAATGTTTTCACTAACGTTCATGTAGAACCAGTAGAAAGGGATCAGAACGATCCAGCCGAAGAACAGGCTGAGAAAGTAGTGGGTCGGAAAACCCATGATATAACCTTCGGTAACTCCCGGAAACATGAAATACAGCGGGAAAATATTGGTCAGTAAGATCGTTCCTAGAAAACAGAACAGAGTGAACCAACACTCCTTTTTATAAGCACTCATCGACTTTTTCCTCCTAAGTAATTAAGTCAATAAAAATATAACCTTGAGATCGGTAATACCATGAAAGCAATACAATTTAGAACCCACAACTTTTTTAGAAAAAAAATAATATTTCGTATTAAAAAGAGAATTAAGCTCAAACATCATTACTGATTTCAAGTATTCAGACACCTCAATCAAGATCACCGACAGACATAACTTAAAAAAGAGCTATGCCCAACCATACAACTAATGATTGCAATCTGAATCCAGATCAAATTACAATTTTCTAACAGTTTACGACTGCAGCCCCCCTCCGGTTTCGTAAATAAAAAAGTTAACTAACGAAAAACTAAATACCGCAGAGGCGGCCACTAAAGGTGATCGCCTCTGCGAAAAGCACTTTAAGCTGTTTCAACCTTGGCGTCATCCTCACGCCCCAGGGTTGCGGTTGCCATGTCGCGCAGTTTGTATTTCTGAATCTTGCCACTTGCGGTAACCGGATACTCATCAATGAACATGAAGAAAGCCGGAGTCTTGTGAAAGGCGATCTTGCCTTTACAAAAGGCCTTGAGCTCGGCTTCATCAGTACTGGCTCCAGAGACCAACTGTACATAAGCAACAACCTCTTCACCATATTTGATACTGGGTACGCCGACGACCTGAACATCTTTTATCTTGTCGTTGGTATAGAGATATTCCTCGATTTCACGCGGGTAGATATTCTCACCCCCGCGGATAATCATATCACCCATACGCCCGGTAATTTTACAGTTACCCTCGGCATCCATCTCGGCAAGATCACGAGTATGGAGCCAGCCGTCACTATCTATGGTATTGGCAGTCGCCTCTTCCATTTGGTAGTAACCCTTCATAACATGGTAGCCCCGACTAATCAGCTCACCCTGCTGACCGCGCTCCATCTCCTTACCGGTATCAGGATCAATAATCATGACCTCAACATTGGGCAGAGCCCGGCCCACGGTAGTAACCCGCAACTCAAGCGGGTCGGTCACCCGGGTCATGGTGATCCCTGGAGAGGCCTCAGTCTGACCGTAGGTAATACACATTTCACTGGCACCCATGACCCCAACAACCTGTTTCATAACCTCAATCGGGCAGGGGGAACCGGCCATAACTCCGGTGCGCAAATGCGAGGTATCGTACTTATTCTTGCCCATCTCCTCAAGTTCGGCGATAAACATTGTCGGGACCCCGAGAAGAGCAGTAGCTTTGCAGGCATCAACTGCCTCCATAACCGCAACCGGATCAAAGGCCAAAACCGGTGCCATTGTCGCCCCGGATACCACACAACAGAGGTTACCGATGACACAGCCAAAGCAGTGAAACATCGGTACCGGGATACAAGTACAGTCATCCGCAGTCAAGTTCATGCACTCGGCCATACTATAAGCATTGCCGATAAGATTGGTATGACTCAGCATAACCCCTTTCGGAAAACCGGTGGTTCCAGAGGTGTACTGCATATTGACAACATCTTCAGGTTGGCAACTTGCAAGACGAACTTTAAGCTCATCATCAATGACTTTCTCACCCATGGCCAAAACATCTTCCCAGCCGTAGGCTCCCGGAAGTGTCCCTTCACCGATATAGATAACATTTTTCAGATTAGGCAGTTTTTCACTCTTAAGTTCACCCGGCTTACAATCTTTCAATTCAGGGCAGACATCGTTAATAACCTTGATATACTCATCCGCTTCCCGGACCCCACCAATCAAGACCAACGTCGTGGACTCGGACTGTTTCATCAGGTATTCAAGTTCAAAACTGCGATAGGCAGTATTGACAGTAACCAGGACCGCACCCATTTTCGGCAGACCGAACTGGGAATAGACCCACTCGGCCACGTTATTGGCCCAGATCGCAACATGCTCGCCACGCTCAACCCCGAGCGCCATAAAACCTTTGGCAACCTTATTACAAACCTCATTGAGTTCATTGTAGGTGTAGCTAATGCCAAGCTGATTAAAATCCAAAGCTTTGTTATCGCCAAACTGATCAGCAACAGTATCAATAAGCTGACCTATTGTAACATTTCCAAGTTCAAATTGCGGTTTATTACTCACCCGAATTCTCCTTATAAATCTCTCTATCAACAGCGTAATATAAAGTTAAAACATCTAATTTACAGATGTAAAAATGGGGAGGCGTTTCGCCTCCCCAAAATCAAAAAACCACTATGCTTTCTTCTCTTCTTCCATCTTCCGCAACTCAACCCGGCGAATTTTACCAGATACAGTCTTGGGGAGCTCTTTTAAGAACTCAATTTCACGTGGATACTTATAAGGAGCGGTCTCTTTCTTGACAAAATTCTGAATCTCCTTGATAAGTTCATCAGAACCTTCAAAGCCAGGAGCCAGAATGATAAAAGCCTTAACGATGGTTCCACGAAGCTCATCCGGAGAACCAACTACGGCACTCTCGGCGACAGCCGGGTGGCTTTGCAAGGCACTCTCAACTTCGAATGGCCCAATGCGATAGCCCGAAGCCTTGATGACATCATCGGAACGACCGACAAACCAGTAATAACCCTCTTCATCAACGGTCGCCTTATCTCCGGTATAATACCAATCACCAGCAAAAGCTTCGTTGGTAGCTTCCTCATTACGCCAGTACTCGGTACAGAGACCAACCGGAGCTTCAGGTCTAATCTTAACCGCAATATGACCTTCTTCATTACAACCAACCGGCTTGCCATCATCATCAATCAGATGAATATCAAAACCCGGGGTTGGCTTACCCATAGAACCGAACTTAATTTCCATGCAGGGATAGTTAGCAATCATATTGACCGACTCGGTCTGACCGAAGCCATCATAAATAGTCGTACCGGTAACCTCTTTCCAGACCTTGATGATCTCAGGATTCAAAGGCTCACCAGCAGCCAGGGAGTGGCGCAGACCAGTCAAATCAAACTGTGAGAGATCCTCAAGAATCAACATCCGGTAGGCGGTCGGCGGGGCACAGAAGGTGGTGACTCCGCAAGTTTCAATAATCTTTAAGTGGGTTTTAGCATCAAAGCGACCAGCAGCATTGTGAACCATAACTGCGGCACCAATCTGCCACTGACCATAAATTTTACCCCAACCGGCTTTAGCCCAGCCGGTATCGGAGAGGGTCCAGTGCAAATCAGTCGGTTTCAGATCCTGCCAGAATTTGGCCGTAACGATATGACCAATACCATAGGAAGCGTGGGTGTGGGCGACCATTTTCGGAAATTTGGTGGTCCCCGAAGTAAAGTAGATTAACAGTTGATCGCCAGACTTGGTCGCTTCAACGTCATCACGGGAAAGTTTGGCTGAAGCTTCATCCATCAGAGTACCGTAGTCATCCCATCCGTCTTTGCTCTCACCAATACTGATAAAGTTCTTCAAGGTCGGACAAGCACTGCGAACTTCGTCAATCTTAGAGACATTTTCATGCCACATGATCGCCGCTACAGCATCTGACTGCTGGACCCGATACTCACAATCGTGAGGTGTAAGAATGTTTGGCGCTGGCATCGGCACGACCCCAAGTTTAGCGGTACCCAACATTACGGCATACCACTCAACAACTCGCGGCACCATAACGAAAACCCGGTCACCTTTCTTGAGGCCTTTCTGTTTCAGAATATTAGCAAATTTATTACCCAGACATTTCATGTCAAAAAAGCTGTATTTGCGGATATCACTCAAGTCGGTACTGGCCCAGACCATAGCCAATTTGGTCCGATCTTCAGCCCACTTATCAACTACATCAAAACCGAAGTTGAAGAACTCCGGAATATCGAACTTAAAATTTTTCTTAACGTCGTCATAGTCCTTCATATTCGGACCATCGAGATTTACAGGAACGTTATCGTACGGGGTAGTCAGCTGCATAGTCGTCTTACTCCTTTTTTTATTACTCTACTTTAACTTGAAATTCCGACATATTTACTGCGAAAACATCATCAACCGTTTCACACAAAACCACATATAAAACAGCTTTATATCAAAACGCGTCTCCCCATACAACAGGAGCTCCTACTTTGTCAACAAAAAACAGTTAACGTCAGCTGGCAAAATAAAAAAATTGGCCGCGGCTGACAAAGCTCAAAAAGAGCCGGTGTCCCAGTTAACGTTAACTGGATAAAAATCACCCAACGTGGTCATAAACTTACCACCAGAGATATACCGCCCTTATACCCTTACACCTCTACCAATTTTTGCAACCGCACCCAACGCAAGACGGCACGCTTATCAAAACGCCAGAACTTGCGCTCTTTATACCCGGGTAAAATCCCTTTTCGCGCCATGTAATTAACGTTGTCAGGGCTTGTATCTAAAAGCTCTGCGACCTCAATACTGCCAATCTCCTTGCTCTTAGATCTTTTTTTCACACTATCTTTCATAATCTTCATCATGTTCTCCTTAAAGTAAAGCAGAAAGACCTCTCTACCTAAACTTTTACTGCTGAAATACGTAAGCTGCAGTTCGCTTGCACCTTTTGTGCCAAACAAAAAAGCAGGTATCTGCGCTGAACACAGATACCTGCTTTTATAAGCTTTGGTGGAGCTGAACGGGATCGAACCGTCGACCTCTTGTCTGCCAGACAAGCGCTCTCCCAGCTGAGCTACAGCCCCATCACACCAAAATTGAGCGGCCTAGATAGCATGCTCATTTATCACTGTCAATCTTTTTTTCGGCTTACTCTAGCACTCCGGCCATAACCTTGATTTCAGACTCCAAGCGTAAAGCCTGAACATACTCTCGCATCACCCGAAATTGCTTATATTGCAACAACTGCTGGCGGGTTTCAAGACGTAACTTATCGCCCTCATCCCCAAGCTCAAGCCGGCGGCCCTGCAAACGGGCGAAAAAATAGGCATCATTATGTTGCAGAGCTCTAGTAACCTGCCCCTCATTCAAGACAAAAAGCTGCTGGCTAAGCGCTGGGTCATTACCAAGCTTCGGAATCACCCCCCGACCACGAACAAAGTAACCACTATCTACAAGCTCAAGACCAAGCCCTTTTGCAACTTCATTCAGAGTTTTACCCTCTTCAAGTTCAGAGGCCGCATTCTCACTGATTTTTTTAACCTCTGCTCGAGCCAGTTCAAGGCGATACGACTTCTCAACACCAGCTCTGACCTCAGCTAATTCAGGCAGATAACTCGCCTTTAAATCGGTAACCATAAAATAGTAGCTATTGCGAGAAGGATTGACAATTTTCGCACTTTGATTGACCGGGGTTTTAAAAATCTCCGCTAACAGGGCCGGGTCCCGACCGATATTGGGAACAATCCCATCCTGGAGTTTAAAAAGGTCGGTTTCAACAACAAGTCCATCAAGTTTGCGAAGGGCTGCAACAAACTCCTTACTGTCACTCACAGATGCCAGAGCCGAGCTTAATTCACCAACTCGTTTTTCTAGAAGTGCCGGGTACGCTCCGATACGTAGGCCTTTTTCAATTCCCGATTTAACCTCAGCCAGCTCCTTGGTCCGGTTCGGCTTATAATCTTCAGTTTTAATCAGATGAAAGCCAAAACGAGTTTTCACCGGTTCACTAACCTGTCCCGGCTTCAAAGCAAACGCCACATCCTCAAACTCTTTCACCATAGAGCCACGCTTAAACCAGCCCAGATCGCCACCCATCGAATTTGACGGCCCCTGCGAGAACTCTTTTGCGAGTTCTGCGAAATCGGCACCGGATTTTTCCTTATCAAGAATCGCAAGGATTTGCTTACGAGCAGCCTCAACTTCGGCCTCCGCCGCCTCGGGGGCAACTTTAATCAAGATATGACGGGCCTT
>DAOWHJ010000119.1 GCA_030641485.1 Pseudomonadota bacterium | reverse complement strand
TTTTATTTTACGGCTTATTCTTTTATGGAATGACATTCACTCCGAGAGGGTTGAATGATTTGTAACCTTTGAGCTTTACAACGGCGTCGTCAGGTGGCGTGTGCGCCACTACGCACTCAATTTGGTATTTTTTTTGTAGAAGTGGAGCAACTTTATTGAAATTTAACTTCCGGTTATCAATTTTCTCCCCAGCTTTTGCCTCTAAAAGTGTAATTTTGTTTCCTTGTTCAATGAGGAAGTCAACTTCGACACCATTTTGATCTCTGTAAAAAAACAACTCCCGACCTGGAACTAAGTTGTTATTTTTAATTAGTTCCAACAGGACAATGTTTTCCCACAAGTTACCTCTATGCAAATGGCTGTCCCAGGTTTCGGCATTACCTATGCCAAGTAGGTAGCAGGCCAAACCATGGTCGCTAAAATAAAGTTTTGGTTGTTGACTCTCTCTTTAAGTTGAGGGAAATTATCAAATTATTTGGATAAAGATTTCTAATTATCTTGCAGGCAAAAGAAAAAATAGGCATCTTCAGCAACGCTGTGAATATTATTCAGCAGTGTTTTCGCTGCTTGTGGATTGTAATCGATTTTTGCTCGAGTTAAACCGTAAAATAGTACTGGATTTGAATAGCCGGCCTCCTGGATCAGGAGTCCGATATCAATATCTGTCATCGTATAAATCTCATCACTATTTAAACCATCATCAAACCAAGTGGTATTTGTCTTGTCAATCGTAATGTCAAGGGTTTCATATCTGCCTTTTTGAGGGTTGCATATTGTCATTTTCATTGTTGACCTCGTTTTTTGTTGTTAATAAATTGGCAAGCTGGAAGTTCAGTGGGTTTTTTAAAGGCATGGGGGCGTCCGAATTATAGAAAAAGCGGGGGAAGCCCGAAGACTTCCCCCTTTGAGACAAACAATCCGTCTCGCCCTCCCGGCTATCCCTTGACCGGGTGCTCCCCAGCATTGCCGGTCTCCGTTTCACCGGGAAACTCGTTTTAGAAGATTTCTGATGCTGCCAGTCTGACATGTTCTACGTTAACTGTTTGAGATTGGTCTGCGGCGGCGGCAATCAATGATCCTCGAGCCAAATGATTGGCTTTACGAAAGATACCACCTGAACCTTGAAAAATTGCTGTAACCGCAGACTCTTCAAATGGACTATTTTTCAAACCGGCAATTGCCAGATGGTGAATAAGGTAAGCATCCATTTTTTCTCTGTTTACAGACTCAAGATGTCTACGGGCAACAATTCTTGAGGCCAAAGGTGTTGCTGAGCGGTGCAGGAGATTATCTGCCAGATTGTTTTGGCCAATCAAGATTATTGGCAGCCATGGTTTTGAGTCACCTTCAAATTGAGTGATCGTATGAAGTTCTGCAAACACTTCGAGTCGCAAAAGTGAGGCTTCATCAATAACCAGTACTGGCTGTAGTTTTCTGTTTTGCGCCAATTCTGAAATCTGTTTTTTAATCATTCTGGTCAGGGTAGCGCGAGATGAGGTGGCGGTTATTATCTCAAATTCTGCCAGGAGCTGGCGATACACTTCCAGAATTGACCCTGATGATGCTGTTATCCAGATTGGTCTAAAGCGAGCTGGATGTAGTTGAGCTACAATCCAGCGCAACGCGGTTGATTTACCGGCACCAATTTCACCGGTTACAAGAGCAATCGCTCCAAGTTTAACTGTATAATCAAAACGATCATTAATGGCTTTTATTTCAGGCGTTTGGATAATGTTTTTGATCTCAATATCTGAGCTGAATGGCTCTTTACTGAAACCGAAGAAATTCCTATAAGATGAGCTCATCTGCCTGCCTCCTTGCTGAAAGTTAGCTTGCCACTTTCAGGTTGTTTTTTAGTTTCAGTCTCATCGCGTTCACGTTTGACTTTGAAATTTGCATTAAGATCTAACGGCACCAAAAAACCATGACTTGAGCTTTTGTGAATTATTTCAACTCGGTCCGGACGATCTTCATGGTAGAGTAACTGGAGTTGTTCACCGATAAACTTTGTCGGTGCTTCGTAGATGAGGTTATTGATGGATACCGTACGATCTTTTGTGACCCTTCTTCTTACCTCTTTACGAAAATGATCTTCGAGATCAACCGGTGCAGTTTGGGTCAGCTCTATATGACGGCCAAATCTCTGAATCGGAGTTTCACCGGTCGATGAGTGGATTCTGCCGTGATAATTGACCGGTACCCATTCTGAAAATCTCCGGTTAATATCACTGAGGGTTATCTTTTCCGGGCAAGTCGGTAGAAATCGATCCCGAACAGAACGAAAGAACCGTTCAATTTTGCCACGCCCCTGGGGCGTGTACGGAGGTGTATGGATCAAGGCCATTCCTAAAGATGCGCAGATTCTCTCGAGGTGTTTTGTCCGGAAAGCGGAGCCGTTATCGACATAGAGCCTTCTCGGCATACCCCGCGTCAGAAGCGCTTTGCGAAATGCATCAAGCCAGGAATCAAGGCGCTCGTTAAGATAAAATTCTGCTTGAGGCAGCAGACGGGAATGGTCATCAATGAAAGCGATCAAATAGCTCTTTCTCATTTTGCCATCGACATCGACCATTGGGCCATGCATAACATCCGATTGCCAGATATCATTCGGGTACTCGGCTTCAAAACGCCGCCGGTCAATCTTTCCTGCAGCTTCGCGATTGACTCCCTCTTTCTGCAAAATCCGATATACGGTCGATGGGTATAGGATGATTCCGGGCGTTACAAGGTCGCTCTTTTGCAATTCCTTAATCAGGTCAGCTGCCGGAAGTGATGGCTTTTCCCGCTTCATTTTGACAATTGCGAGAATGGTTTCATCGTCTACTTTACGACTTTTACCACTGTCAGTACGCTTTGCAGGATAGAGAGATGAAAAATCTCCGCCACTTTTCTGGTAGCGTTTTACCCAGTTGCGAATCGTACTGACTGCGATCCTTGTCCGGTTGGAATATGGGATATTCCAGACTTGTGCACTTTTACTCTGAATTAGTTTTTCGGCATCACCGTGCTTAAGGCGCAAGGTACCAACAAGATCACAGATAACTCCGAAACGAAACAGGGCGACCTCCTCTTTTTGCTTTTTGGTCATCAAATTCTCCTTTTTTAGTGATGTTTAGGCTTCGATTTTCACTGAAGGCCCCCATAACATCATTGTTTTAGAGAATCAAAAGCACACTTCGGTAGGGTGGTATATGGTTGGTTTTCGGCCAGATTAAATGGTGCTGGAAACAGGGATTTGCCCCCAGCTGATCAACAGGTCAAAGGCATCAGGAAAGTACTCCCAGCCAAAACCGATTCTCAACTTGGCTTTGGCACAAAATCGCCGCCACCATAGCCGCTGTCGTGAACCTGGCGAGTCTGATCTCCAGTCTCGATTAAGAAAACGATCGATTGTCTGATTGATTACTTGAATGGTAGAACGGAATCGACTCCAATAAGCTTTAGGACGAAGTCGGTGAACAGCTCCGCAGCGTGGGCAACGGAGCCGACGAAGAAAAACCGCCTGAGACAGATGGTCGAAGTATGCGGGAATAAAGCCGTGCCACCAAAAACTGATGTTACACTTGGGGCAGGAAGATGGTTTGCGCCAAGGAAAATCCCGGCCAAGCCGGGCTATTTCATTGACATCAACGTCAACAAATATTACCAATAAGCCAACTCCTTATCGGGTGTCTGTTACCCCATACGGAGGGAGCGGTAAACCGCTCTAACGGTTTACCGCTCCACCTTTTCAATCTAATTTAATTATCACTAAGTTACTATCAAATTATTGCGAGACTACAGTACCTCTTTTTGGTCATTTAAATCAAGACCCAACACCATGCTCATTAAGGCATCGACCAGAGAGTCATGAAAAAGGGCGGCAATCAGATTTTGTTGCTCTCCATT
>DAOWHJ010000038.1 GCA_030641485.1 Pseudomonadota bacterium | reverse complement strand
ATACTAAAAATCTATGTGTGGTTTCAATGTGTGGTTTTAGTGGGAATGTGTGGTTTTGTGGGGTTGTGCAGAGAATGTAAAGCCTATATATAGCTTAAAATAAAGGGTTTTAAGTGACGGGTGACCCGCATGGGGTTCAGGTGGTCGGAGGTTCAAATCCTCTCGTCCCGACCAATAATAAAAACAGCCACTTACATTGATTTGCAGGTGGCTGTTTTGCGTGTGGAATAGGGGTGTATTTGGTGTAGTGACCCCTTTAGTGACCCTTTGGTTTTGACGCTTTACCGCTTGCGTTTCTATGAGCAATGGGTACAATTTAAGCCATATGACCGTTCATTCCCGTCCCGAGGTTATTTGCTTCACCATGTTATATAAATCCCCTATGGTCTTATTTTTTAGCATTCAATAGCATACCTATACTGATATCAGCATAGGTATGCTATTGCTTGACGTGTTCATGATAGTCCAGTATTTACAAAACTGTAGCAATTAAATCTGCAATGATTCAGGGTGTGAGCAGAAAATTCAAGATTTTTTTATCAAAAGAGGGTTGAATGTGTTTCGTCTGACTGATCAAGGTCCTGTGCCGGACAGTTTGCGATATCTGGTGTTGAGTGAATCTGGCGGTCGTTGCGCTTTGTGTGGTGCGACCAAAAAAGAAACCATTTTGGATGTTGATCATATCAGGACGAGATCAAAAGGCGGTACCAATAATATAGAAAACCTTCAAGTCCTGTGTGCTAAATGTAATCGCTCGAAGGGTAATAAAGATGATACGGATTTCCGTTACGATCCCATTGATAAAGTAGACGACTGTATTTTCTGTTATCACAATTTACAGGACAAGATTCAAGATGAATATGATTCAATGATATTGATAAATGATGGTTTTCCAGTTTCACCAGGTCATTCATTGATTATACCCAAACGTCATGTACCTGATTTTTTCTTGTTGACCGATAAGGAGAAGAAAGATTCTGACCGATTACTGAAAATTACCAAAAATAGAATATTAAAAGATGACGATACGGTGAAAGGTTTCAATGTTGGAGTAAATTGTGGTGATGTTGCCGGTCAGACTGTTTTTCATGTACATATTCATTTGATACCGAGAAGGTTAGGTGATACTCCAACTCCTAGAGGTGGAGTAAGGGGAGTTATTCCGGCGAGGATGAGTTATTGAGTGATGTTTATGAACTTGTTGAGGGTAGGCCAATGTGAAAGTTACAACCACTTGCTACAGTGAAAACTTCTAAGGTCGCTCATCCCAGAGTGGCCTTTTTTCATTCCCACTCTATCAAAATGAGTGTGGGCAGAATCTTTCCACTACGGTACCTCTTCCGATACATTTTACCGATATTCCAACCATAATCACTAAGGAAATGCCTAGAAATTGCTAACTGTTACTGTTCGAGATGGGTACGGTTGGACGTGCATTAGATAGAATAATTACAAAAAAATAAAAATATTTATACCAGCGAACTCACGCGTTCGTTCCTTGCTTTATAGTGGTGTCAAATAGTTTCACACGGACATCAACTTTAAATACGGGGAGGACGATATGAGTCTTACATATAGAAGAACAAGATAGGGCAATAATACTTTCAAAAAAACTGGTAGATGAATTTGATGTGGAGAGAGCTGCAAGCTTTTCCCGTCGTCATAAAGACAAAGATTGGTACGAAGGATTTACTGCCCTTTTCAATATGGTTACAGATATAGATTTTTCAATGAGTGCCAGTACCTGGACCACGATTGCCGGAGCATTAGCGTATGTCGTATTCCCGGTAGATATCATTCCCGACTTCATTCCTTTTGTTGGTTGGCTGGATGATGTTTTCATTGTCAATTGGGCCGTATCAATAATTACGGTAGAATGTCTCTTTACCGGAAGTTTTGTTTAAATCGCCAATTTTATCAACCAATGTTGATGGCATCGTAGGGTGATCTAAATATCCCAAAACACCTCATCAACCCTTTATAATTTAAATGTTTCTCACTTCCCTTGACAAATGCAAGTGACTATCCTAATGAAGGAGTTATAATAGAAAGCCGTGCAATTTTGATCCCGGATTTGTGCTGATATTGCCCTAAAGAAACAGACCTCAATCTATGTGGAAGGAATTATTGGCAAAATGATGGATATCAGAACTTCTTGGATTTTCAAAGGGCTCGTCTTATTGCTATTTCTTGTGTGCCAAATGCCGTTTACGGCTTGGGCTCAGGCCGCGATCTCTGGAGATAGTACGATCAACCGGTGTGAGAGCAAAAGTTACACTGTCAGTTTCACTAATAATTCCGGTAGTGAAATGAGCGATATGGTGGTGGTTGCCAAGTTGGAGAACCTTACAGGCTTTTTCTATGTAGGCGGCAGCTCCAGTATCGATATTAATGGTGGTGGTGCAATTAATACAGCTAACCCCGAAATCTCTGGGGGGTATTACGACTATTGTGCCCCTAACCCTAATGCACCTAATTTGACTTGGGAGATTGATGCACTGCAGGGCAGCCCCTTGGTTCTTAATAACGGTGCCACCCTGAATGTCACCTTCCAGCTAGAGACCAACTGCACCGCCGTGTCTGGGTCCTTGAATAGCACAATTGATTACACCATTCCCAGCTCCCCGCCCGAGTGTGATAGCTCTGGCGTTTTAGATATTCAAGTAAACCCCGGGGCTGTTACTATAAAAATGACCCCAAATGTGATTCCTCAGGTGGTAGGTCAAAATGTTACCTGGACGCTGAGTGTTGAAAATACTGGAGTCGGGGTTATTGAAAACGTAGAAGTTACCAGTTTGTTAGATGTTGGTCTAGCTTATGTTTCTGCGACTGAGAACGGCAACAACAGTGGGCAAACCACGACTTGGGGCAGCACCGAGTACGCGGCTTTGGCGTCAATGGCCCCCGGTGAGACCCTGAGCATGAATATTACCGCCACCCTTATTGCCTGTGAAAATCTGAACAGCGTTGCCGATGTGCGTTTCGGTTGCGAGCCTAGCCCCGCTGCTGCCTGTTTCGATACCTCGATAGATGGGGGCACAGCTAAAGCCTCAGTCCAGCATGTAGTGCTCACCCCGGTCATATCTTTCACCCCTCCCGATATTAACTTTACCTACTGCGATGATACTGAGAATTTCTCATTTGCAATCAGCAACATCGGTGACGGCATCGCCTATGATGTCTATACAGTGGTTGATTTTACCGGTTTTATTGTCTCCAATGTTTCGACCGGGGCCATTTACAATAATGTGAACAAACGCTTTGAACTGACTGCAGCCCTGGCTGCAAACGGTGATTTCGGAGACTTCTATAATCTCAGTTTCGATTTGACCTATACTGACTGGTGCAACGGAAATTTCCCCTCGGGTGACCTGCTCTGGCAGAAGCTCTACAAGGATGAATGTGACCAAGAATTTTATCCTTCGGTGGAACTTAGCTCAATCAACCCTCCGGTCTCAACTTCCAGCCTTTCCGTGAGTATAGGTGGAGCCCCAGCCGTTGTGCAAATCGGCGATAGCATAACCTATGTGATCTCCTCGAGTTACAGTGGCCTTGACAATTGCAGTTCCAGTACAATCGGGATGGTTACGGTCGTTGACAGCCTGCCTGATGGCGTAACCGTTGTGGATTCAGGTGGTGGAGTCTGGGTAGTTGGGGGAGGTGGTAGCGGCGGCACTATTACCTGGACCTACACTCCGCCGGCTTCATTGAGCACCAGCATTAGCGTTCAAGTCCCGGATGCAAGTCAGTGTGAAACTTATTGCAATACCTATTTAAGCAACAGCATTACTGCCAATGTTATAGATTGCTGCGGTTGTGATTTAAGTGATTCTGACTCACAACTTACTGCCATCGAATGTGCTGAAGGGGTGAGTTCTGAAAAAACCTCGACCAGCCCGACACAACGCTGTAGAGATACCAGATATACCAATACCTACACTTTTTTCGGTGACTCCGGGGTCGAGCTTTCAGATCTGAATTTTACAGAGCACGCTGAGTCACAACAAGTCTATAATGCCAACCTCAGCATAAATTTAAGTGGCACAGGAGATATTGCCAGTAGTGTCGCCGTTACCGATACTACTCCCGGTGGGAGCCTCACTCTTGATTTTTCCGGATGCCCGGCAACCCCGCTGGCCGGACAAACATTAACAATAGACTATGACCTGACCGCCACAAGTGCTGTTATTGCTTGTGCTGAAACCACCTTTTATTCCTGGTCCAGTCTTGACCTGGGAGTATCAGGCTCCGCCTGTTTGGGCGACGGCATTATCCATGAGACTACTGAAGTAAGCATCATATCTCCAGGCATGGCCCTGATTATCGATGGCCTTGGTGATACTTTTCATACTTGTGAAAGTAAAACCATTACCATAACCCTGACCCAAATCTCAGCTAATACGAATCCCAAAGACGTCAAACTCGTTCTGTCTGGTCTAAACTACTTAATGGTTAACCCTTCCGGGGTCGTATGCGGTGGTGATGTCGCGCCGGTTTCCTGTACTCCGACGATCGACGCCAATGGTAATTATTTTTGGATGTTTAACGATGTTTTTAACGGTTCAGGGGAGTTGGCTACCCTGCAATTTGATCTCCAAAAACGTTGTGGTGGTAACGGCGAACTCAAAGCCACCGTTTACTATGATGATCTCTGTAGCGACGACACGACCTCTGACGAAATCTGTTCCACAGTTGCCTCTGAAACTCCAGTCCTGTTGTTGAGTGGAGATTTATTGATCGAGAAAACCCCGGAGATTTATTATGCTGACAGCAACCGTGTGCAGTGGGAAATCTACCTCACCAACCGCGGTACCGGCACCGCTTACAACGTCTGGATGGATGATGAGCTCGGTAGCGGTCTCATGTACGAGCACGGTGTCAATCCGGTGGTCGTGGATAATATGTCCGGAGTAACCATTAATGATTCATTGGGTCATGATGGAGGGGCTATTAAAGGTGCATCCGTGGAGATCACCTCTATGGCCGCCGGAGAGCGCCGCCAGATTACTTTTATTGCAAAGCAGACAGATTGCAATAACCTGACAAATAATGTAACTGCCAATTGGGGCTGTCTTTCTGGGGATTGCCAGAGCGATGTGACAGATAGCTCCGTCGTCACGAATCCCGTCCCCAACTTGATTAACACGACTACCATCAATCCTGCCGCTGGCGTGGAAGCCTGTTCCAGCCCATTAGTGGGGCTGATCAGCCTCAGAAATAGCGCTCAGGTTACAGTCTATAATTTAAGGGTAACTGAAACCCTGCCCTTCAACTTAAGCTACGTTTCCGGCAGCACTCGCTGGCGTATAAATAGTGGATCCTGGAACGGTCCTAATGCGATCTACGATCCCAGTTCGACAAATTCCCCGTTGGTCTGGAGTAGTACACAAATTCCCGCTCTCGCAAGCGTCGATCCCGGTGACACGATTGAAATTGAGTTCGGTTTAGCCTTTGACTGCCCCTTTAATGGTGGTGATATTACGGTATCAACTCAATATGAGAATCCCTGTGCGGATTTTTTTCACACTACTCCCAGAACCTTTACCGCAAGTTTTAATACCCCGGTTATTGAGGTTCAACTAACCCGAGCTGATACACCTGTTAATTGTGGTGAGAGTCTCCAGTGGTCTATCAATGTAACTAACCAAAGCGGCTACACGCTACCCCTAATATGGGTAGAGGAGAGTCTCGGTGCCGCCTTTACTTTCGATTCTTCTGCTGGTGACCCGACCTATACTTCTGATAACGGCACCAATGTCGGACAAATGGTAGCTTGGGAATTAAACAATCTTCCCCATGGCGCCACTGCGATCCTGACCTTAAATGCCATAGCCAATGCCTCATGCAGTTCAGATCTGAGCAATAGCGTAACCGCCTATTGGGGTTGCGGTTCTTCAGATGGAAGTTCAACAACCAAGCCCGGACAGGATGCCCCGGATAATACGCTCTGTCTTAGCGTTCCTGGATTTACCGACGAACGCACCGAAACCCGTGAACCGGATATGAACGTCGTCTCGGTTGTGATGAATCCCACCGCTATCAATGCTTGTGACAGCTCTGCAGAATTAACTGTAATCATAGAAAATTCCGGACTCGTCGATGCCAGCGATGTGGACTGTGTCATCACTTTACCCTCTGGCTTGACCTATGACAACTCCTCCCATAGTGGTTTGAGTACCGACCAGATCAGTGCTACCGGCTTACTTGCAGGCATAGCAAATCCTGCTATTGTCGGTTCGGTACTCACCTGGCGTGACATTTGGGACAAGGGCAACAATATCGCTGATACGATTCAAGCAGATGGGGGTAACGATACCCTGGTGTTACGATTTAATGTACAGAGTGCCTGCTACACCACTGCAGACCTGAAACTTGACCTCTACTATTATGATTGCTGTGACAATGCTCAGTATAGTGTTACCAAAACCCAATCGCTTACTGCTTTAGCTCCAAGTTTAAGCGTTACTCAAACTCCAACTTTAAGTCAGGTTGATTGCGGAGCCCAACAATCCTGGTCGATCACGGTCACCAACAATGGTTCTGGCAATGCTCAGGTAGTGCGGGTAGAGGATATGCCGGGCACCTGGATTGATGTCAGAACCGGGGAGTCGAGTGATCCTGTAGATATGGGTGGCGGTGTGTACGGATGGGAGATCAATAATTTGGCAGCCGGAGGTGGCACGGCGGTGTTTACTCTGGTTGGTACGCTAAATCCTGATAATCTCCCCAGCCAGGATGATTGTGCTGGCAACCTGCGACAGAACCATGTCCGTGCTATATGGGCCTGCGGAGTTGGAGGAGAGGCCTCGGACGGAGATCCAACCACCCAAGCCTATGGCTGCACTGTTGGGACTTGGGTTGAAGCTGTCGCTGCCACCCTGCTGCTGCCCAACCTGGTGACCACTGAAATTACGCCGGAAATTACCTGTAACGGAGATGGGGATTGCTCTGGAACTATTATTGTGCGGGTCCAGAATCAGGGAGATGGTGTCTGCTCTGAAAATTTCACGGTTAATGTCACTGGTGATGGCAATGGCTGGTCCGGCTCTGGCACTTACACGGGGGCTAGCATTGCTGCCAATGCTTTTGCCGATGTGACTATCGACACCAGCACCTGGAGTCCTGATTACGATACCTCATACACCATTACCGCCGAAGTGGATAGCGGTGGGACGGAGTGTGAGTGCAATGAATCTGACAACACTTTTACCGGGACAGCGTACACGGCCCAAATTCCAGATCTGCAAATCACGAGCATCGATTTTGATGATCTTGGTTGCAGCGATGATGCTATTTCCGGATCTGTAGACGTTGATGTGCAAAACCTGGGTGGCGCAACCGCATCCACTTTTCAGGTGAGTTTAACCGCAAATAACGGCCTTACTTTCGCTAATGCAAGTGTGGCCTCTCTGGCGGCTGGAGCGAGCGCTACTTTAAACTTTAATCTCACTGGTGCCGGGGCCAACTGCAGTCTTGCCGATTGTCAATTTACGGCAACCGCAGATGTCGCTAATGATGTCTGTGAAAGTGATGGCTCTAACAACACGCGCCTGGAAACAACCCCACCATACCAGGTCAAGCTTTACTGGTCTGATAGCACCGGCCAAGTAACTCAGCGGGCAAATCGGGACGGATCTTCTCTGGAAGATGTGGCTGATGCGGCCTTAGGGGTGGACGAACCTCAAGGTGTCGCCGTGGATGAAACCCATGCTAAACTATACTGGGTGAACGGTGCTGCGGGAACCATTCAGCAATCCGATCTGGATGGGTTAAATGTTCATACTCTGGTTTCAGCTCTCACGTCACCCCTGGATATCGCTCTGGATTCGACCGGCGGGAAAATATACTGGACGGATAATGGTGATAACGCCATTTACTCGACAGATCTAAACGGTGCCAATCAGGAAACGCTACTTTCAGGGATGTCAGATGTCGGAGGACTAGCCCTGGATGTTGGTGCTAATAAACTCTACTGGACTGAACCTGCTGATGGAGAGCTCTGGCGCGCTGATCTTGACGGAACCAACCAGGAGATCTTGATTGGGGCTGGATTAAGTACCCCTCTCGGTCTCTCTCTGGATCTTATGGGTCTGAAAATGTACTTTTCCGATCCCGGCTCCGGAAAAATCCAAAAGTCTGATTTGGACGGATCAAACCTGGAAGATGTTAGGGTCGGATTAGGTGCTGATGTAAGGTTTCTGGATCTGGATGAGGCAGAAAACCTCATCTACTTTAGTACAAATAGCTCAAGTATCCGATCCGTGGGTTTTGATGGCTCCGGCTTTGATGACGTAATAACCGGTCTGAGCAACAGTTCTGGAGTTGCACTATACCGTCCTGCCAGCAACCACACGAACATCAATCTTACGGTAAACGATCTCACCCTTGCAATTACCTGTCTTGACAATGAGAAGGTGTCAGGAGAGGTCACTGTCAATGTTATTGGTACAGGGGCCACGGAGATCGAAGATGTGTTGGTACGTGTCACCAGTAACTGCGGCATCACTTTCACCGATCAAACTATTGACCTGATTCCGGGGGAGTCCCGGAATCTAATCTTCAACTACATCAGTGACTGTAGTGACGATTGCATCTTTACGGCTGAAATTGATCCAGATAACGAGGTTTGTGAGTGTGACGCTGCGGATAACTCCGCCAGTGAATCTAGCGTTAATGTGTCGAATGTGCCAACGGTGACGACCGATACCGTCAGCAATCTAAGCAGTGGCAGCGCTACTTTAAACGGTAGCGTCAATGCCTGCAACAGTAGTACAATTGTGACTTTTGAGTATGGTCTTGATATTAGCTATAGTAGCAGTATCGAGGCTGAAACGAGTCCGGTAATAGGTATGTGCTCTGGTTCAGTAAGTAGGCTAATCACCGGCCTTACCCCCAATACCACTTACCATTACCGGGTGATTGGCGTAAACGGTGCAGGTACCACTAATGGCGCCGACCAGACATTTATTACAGACTCTACAGCCTCAATCGTAACTACTCAAGTTGTAACCGATATTGCTAGCACCACAGCAACCGGAAATGGTAACATCACAAGTCTGAGTGAGCCTCATCCAAATGCTCATGGAGTATGTTGGAGTACATCAAGCAACCCTGTAGTAACTGACAGCCATAGCGATGAAGGTGTAACTTCATTAGCCGGTGCATTTACTTCAGATATTACCACTTTATTGCCCGGTACTACCTACTACGTCAGGGCTTACGCTACCAATAGTACCGGAACCTCTTACGGTGAAAATCAGATGTTTACCACGTTGGCTCCTGAGATGGATCTCAGATACGACGGCAACAACTTCGCTGACGGTGACACTCTTGACTTTGGTAATCAGGCAACGAGCTCTGATACAGACGTAACTTTTACCGTTGAAAACGCTGGCACCGCACCTCTGACAATCACTACTCCTTTAACCTTTGTTGGTGTAAACGCTGATCAGTTCAGCATCCAGGCCCAGCCGACTTCTACGGTTGGGGCTAGCGGGACTACTGCATTCACGGTACGTTTTACCCCGACTTCTGCCGGCATCAAAACTGCTGCAATATCCATAGATAACAGTGATAGCGATGAGAATCCATATGATTTAACTATTACCGGAATTGGTGTAGATGTCGGCATAAGTATCGGTGCTTTAAGCTCCACAACTACCAATGAAGGTGGCGCGACTGCAACCTTTACTGTGGTGTTGGATTCTGAACCAACAAACAACGTGGTTATTCCTGTGAGCAGTAGCGATACATCTGAAGGAGCTGTTTCATCGACAAGCCTTAGTTTTACGCCAACTAACTGGGGTACAGTTCAGACCGTAACCGTAACTGGCGTAAATGATGACCTGTATGATGGTGATGTCGCTTATACGGTTGTGATCGGACCGGCGGTTTCAGATGATACCGATTATAATGGCAATAACCCTGGCGACAAATATTTAACTAATAATGATAATGATCTCGATAGCGATGGTGATGGAGTAAGTGATGTGTTGGAAGGCACCGGCGATCGCGATGGTGATGGTTTTAACGACTCTAATGATTACGATCCTACCGGCTATTTTTACGACTCATCTACCGGGGAGATTATAGTTGGAGGAAGTGTTTCCGTCAGCGGTTCCGGCAATGCAATCTTTGTTTCCGGTAGAAATGGTGCCGATGGATACTATCAGTTTACTGTCGATCAAACCGGAACCTACACGATAACCGTTACGCCTCCAGTCGGATATGTTGTAGATAACTCAGGCTGCGCTGTTTCTGGAAGCCTGACGGCGAATAGCATCCCCAATCCTCTGGTCCTTGGGAGTGGTGAAGATGGTACCACTGGACATCTGGCGGCTTATTCCTGTGCCGATAATGAGTGGTATCTGATCATCAATATTCAGGATACCACACCTCTGATTCTAAACAATAATATTCCATTGGTCAGCAGTGAGGCCATTCCAACTCTCAATGAGTGGGGGATGATTATCTCGAGCAGCTTGTTGCTATTGGCAGCGTTGACAGTATTACGGCGCAGGCAATAGCAACAAGTTTTTGTTGGCAGGTAAGTAATTTATTAGTCTACCCAGTTAATGTTGATTTTCCGGCGGGCAGTCGGGCGTTGAAAAGCAATTTCGGGATAGCCTAAGGCGATGACTGAGTAGATTTTTTCGTGGGTCGGAATATTCAGGGTTGTCTGGATCTTGCGGTCGCGGCGCATAGCTTCGACGGCAAAGCCGATTAAGCAGGTACCGAGGCCCATATTCTCAGCGGCGAGCAGGATGTTTTGGGTTGCTAAAAGAGCATCGTCTTGGGGGCAACTGGCACCGGGATGGGCTCCAATGATTATAGTCGCGCTAGCACCGTGAAAGAGGTGGTCCTCACCTTTTTCATACCATAAATTGAGCCCATCATTGACTGATTCAAAATATTCCTTGAAGTAGAAATCGAGTTCTGGTCGACCGCAAAATTTCAGGGTTTTACGGAGCCATGCCAATTCAGCTTGGCGATTTAATTTCCGGAAGTAGGCCGCAATCTCGGCTCCAAATTTAATTACCCGGTTACGGTTGTCAATAATCGAGAATGTCCATTTTTGACTGTTGGTGCCAGATGGTGCGGTTATGGCAATTTTAACAAGGTCCTCTAAAATATTTTTTTCGACGCTTTTTTTCTGATAAAGCCTGCATGAGCGTCGTGACCGCATAAGCAAAACCAGTGATGGCAGGCTGATGGGAGTGTCCGAGCTGTTTTGACCTTGGTCGTTGGGGGAACTCGTAAAGTCAAAAGTCTCAGAGGCAACAAACTCAACGCTAATTGCAGATTGCGGGCAGGCTGCGGCACAATGGTCGCAGGCGAATGAGCAACTTCCTGTAAGTACAGCTTTTTTATCAATAACATTAAAGGCCCGCGCCGGACATATATTGACACAAATTTTACAGCCGTTGCAACGGGTTGGGTCGATGTGAATACTTAATGGTTGCATGGAATTCCCATTCAAAGTTCAACTTTGTTACAGATTGAGCCTAAAATACTAAGGTTGAAGTTTTGGTTGTCATGGTTAAGTTTGCTAAGGTAGTAGTCCAAATTTGTCAGTGCCGGTCTGATGTATTGAGTAAAATGTTTTTTGCCGCGTTGGCTTAGGTAGCCGAACGCGCCTAAGGTTTGCAGGGTGCGAATCAGAGAAAAGATAGAAAAATAGTGATCGAAGGTTGTCATCTCGGGCACAGCTTTTCCCTCAACAACTTTAAGCTCGGCGAAAAAGTGCTCTTTTAATTCGCTGCGCAATGTCAGCGGGATTTCGGTGTAGGGGTCGTTGATGAGGGCCGCAAGATCGTAATAGCAGGGGCCCAAACGAGCGCCCTGAAAATCAATCAGGAATATTTCTCCCCTATGTAACATCAGGTTTTTTGACTGAAAATCGCGATAAAGGAAAAAATTTGCCGGGGCTTGCATCGCACTATCTGCAAGGAGTGTAAATTCAGTAGTAAGTAGGGTGCGCTCACTGTCATTGACCTTGATTTTGCAGTAATCAATTATAAATGCTTTCAGAAAGTAATTAAGTTCACGCTCAACTATCAATTCGTGGTTGTAAAATCCCCCCGCATAAGCCCAATCCGGATTAAAGGTCTCTGCCGCCTCAGTTTGCAGACGCAGTAACAAAGTGAGTACATTGCGATAGATCGCAATTGTTTTGTTGCACCAGCCATGTTGCTTGACAAAATTATAAAGCGTTATATTGCCCAAGTCTTGCAAAAGGTAGAGCTCGTCATTAGCAAATTTGGGGGCAAGAAATTTTGGTACCGGGAAACCCAATTTTTCAAGATGTTGTTGAATGATCCTGAAAGAGTTGTTTTGACTTAAGCCGGTTGGCACCTCTTTGCGGCTACAGCCGCTGGCATCGGTTGCAATAAAAGATGCAACTCTAGGTGCTGTGATTCGGTAATAGATCCGGTCGGAACCATCTGGGCTCAGGGGTGAAACTTGAAACTCACTAGGTTGGCTTAGCGGCTGATTTTGTTTGAGATATGATACTATTTGACGATTAAGTTCCTGCTTCATTCAATTTTTACCGGCATTTTTCTCAGTTAGATATCAGCAAAGATAAATGTCTTCATAGACTTTCTCAATCATGGGCAGAAACTCTCTGTTTTCTAAATTGTGATAGAGCATTGCGCTTAAGGCCAGCGCTCCGGCACCAACTCCTTCTTTGACGTAGCCCTCTTCATAGAGTTGCAGATTTTTGTGGCGTGAGCTGGAAAAGTCAAGTCCCGCTGCGTAGAGCGGTAGAGCTTGAGGTAGCTGCTCCATCAAAGAGCGCAGGTCGGCAGATTTATCTTCAGAGACCCAGGCGGTGGTTGCAATTGCAATGTTTTTGGTTTGGGCTTTCAAGGCTGAGTTGATTAAACCTTGGCTCCCAGGCAGGGTCATGGAGGTCAATGCGGTCGGGTGGTTGAGGAGAGCGCCAATCAGGGCTGCAACCGCGATCATCTGGGTTCCGCCCGCTAGGAGAACTGGGATTTTCTGACTGGCACTCATGGCAATTCCGGCTTGAACCGCCTGCATCGGGTCTCCTAAAAGACGCACTGCAGTTAGGGGGTCACTCAGGAGCGTGCCGCGCCCTAAATTTTTTTCTCGCATGGCCCGGCAGACGAGTTCTTGCTTCAAATTTTGATTGTTTCCGGGCATACTGCCGCTGATTTTTCCTAAGGCGGAAATCCCTAATGCTTCCATAACTGCCATTGCTGTAGTCGTGCCGCCAGGTACACTTTCGCCGAGAATTAAAGTATGCTTATTGGTTGCAAGTTGTTGGCCAATAATAACTCCTTGTAAAAATAGTTCTTCAACCTTGGCTACCGCTTCCGGTGCCGTCAGGGAGAGTCCCGGCTCACGTCCGGCCGTAAACATTGGCACCTTTGGTGTTATCGCATTACCCGCATCAACGACAAAAAATGGGGCATTAAGCTCTTTTAAAGCGGCCATGGTGATGATTACAGGGGAGGGTGGGCCGACCGGGTTTTCCGGGATTTTACCTAAACAGAGAGCCTGACCGTAAATGATCGCTTCAACATCGGCTGCCGCAGTATAAGGGATTAGTTCCGGACTGGCTCCCGCCGCTGATACTCCGGGGATCAACGCCGTTTCGGTCGAGGCGATGGTGCAGGTGAATAGTGGTGGAAGTTTACAGCAGCGCTCAAGAAAATCGTGATTGTCTACAGGTTCGTGAACTGTGATGATGGAAGGTATTGCCATTTTGTTGCCTTTTATTTAGTAAGTGTTCAGCTTTTGTTGTCAGCGGCGAAAAATATGGGCGTTACGAAAACCGAGGCGACGAGCCTCATTGTGAGCTGCATCCCGGCTGTTAAACCAGCCGAGGCGGACCCGGTAAATAACACCAGTGCTGCGTTGAACCTTATCGATGAAAATCGCACTGTTTTTGGGCGCAATCTTTTTTTGCAAATTTAATGCTTGTTTCTTATTTGTAAAGGCTCCGAACTGGATGGCAAAAGGGTGGTTTTCGGAGATTGAGATACTCTCCGGGAGTTCGGTGATGTCAAGTCGGACCATGGCGGTGCCGTTTTTTATTATCTTCAGCTCTTGAGCACCACTTTTGGAGAGGTCAATAATACGATTTTTGACAAAGGGGCCGCGGTCGTTAATGGTCACCTCAATCTGTCGCTGATTTTCGAGGTTGGTTACCAGCACTTTAGTCCCTAAAGGAAGCCTTTTATGGGCCGCTGTCGGACCGTGCATATCGTAAGTTTCACCGCTGGCAGTCGCTTGGCCATGGAAAGGATGGCCATACCATGAAGCAATACCTTGCTGGTAGAATCCAAGCTCAAGTTTTTTTAGAGCTGGCCTAGTTTCTGTTGCTTTTCCAGGCAGTTCTAAATCGGTTGCGGGCTTTTCCGGGTTGGTGCTACAAGCGGAAAACAGCAGAAGAGTTCCTGACAGTAAGAGCGCAATAGAAAAAAACAGTTTTCGGTTGAGTTTGCGGCGTTGTTGGCGGTAATCATTCTGCATGCAGGTCATTTTTTTGTTCCTTGGTTGATACGCAAAATGCTTAATGGAGACCGGAGCTGTTCAGCATCTCTATTTTGTTGAAATCATCTCCGATCAGGATTTTATTTATGCAACCAAAATTCTGGCTTAAATTGAAAATGTCTGAACTTAGTAAGCCCAAGATTTTTGCGATAAAGAGCAGATTAACCCCACCATGAGCGACTATGACAATAGTTTCTCCGCAATGTTGGGCGATGATTCTGTCGAATTCGGGATAGATACGTTCTTCGACCTCTTTGATAGTTTCACTGCCAGGGATACGGTAGTTGATGAAATCGGCAAATTTTTGTTCTACCTGTTCGGGAAAACGTTTGCTAACTTCAGCCAGAGTCAAACCTTCCCAATCACCCATTTTCATCTCTCTAAGATTTTCGCTTAAAGTCAGTGAACAGCCGGTTTTTTTAGCAATAATTTCGCCACCTATACGACAGCGTTTAAGGTCGCTGGCGTAGACTGCCGAGATCTCAAGCGCTGCAAATTCAAGTCCCCGCTGAACCATCTGGGCCCGGGCTTTTGCCGTTATGTCAACATCAAAGTGGCCGTTGTAGCGTAAGGGACCATCTAAAGTATTGACGGTTTCTCCATGGCGCAAAAGATATAAAGTTGTAAAACGGTTCTCCATTCTTATCTCATTTTTTGTAGGTTATGCGGTGGCAACGAGCATGATCAGGGCTAAGGCTTCACTGCTTTCACAGGCAAAGCCTAAAATGTCGCCAGTTACACCATTGAGTTTGCGTTGGGCGGCGGAGCGGATAAATATTAAATAGATAACTACGGCAAAAAAACTTAACAAACCAGCAAAACCGGCAAAAATGAGCCCGGCAATTAAACTTGTCGCGGCGGCAATAAGTAGTTCACGTTGGCCGCAGTGGTTGGTGAATATAGCACCCAAGCCGCCTTCTGAACGAGCATAATTGGCGCTGAATGTAAGCTGAACAATCGCGTAACGGCCAAAGATTGGGAAGAGGGCTAAAGCTAAAGGGGTCTCTTTGATAATCACGAGGAGAGCGCTAAATTTAAGTAGGAGCAAAAGGATCAGTGCGGTTGCTCCCATACTGCCCAATAAACTGTCTTTCATGATCGCAAATATTTTTTCAGTATCAACTTTACCGCTCATCAGGCCATCGGCAGTATCGGCAATTCCGTCGAGATGAAAACCGCCCGTAAGGAGAAAATGAAGCAGTAGGATTAAGGCCGCTGTAATTGCCGGTGTGAGAAAAATCTGGAAAAAGAGTCCGCCTGCGAGCAGGATGAGACCCTGTAGCAGCCCCACCAAGGGGAACCAGGCTTGGGTTTTACCTAAAGTCTCTTCGGGAACCTCAGTGCTGAAAGAGCCGGCGGGTAAAGTGGTAAGAAAAGAGAGGGCTAAGCGGATTTGGGTTATTAGTGTTGTCATGTGGTTATTTTAGTTTTTGCGGCAGGCCCCAGACTGTGAAGTAAACTTCCTGGCAGGCCTGAGCTAGACGTTGGTTTGCGAAGCCTGAGAGGTCGCGAAAGCGGCGGCCTAAGGGGTGTTCCGGCACCAGCCCCAAACCGACTTCATTGGTTACCAGGATGATACTTGCCGGAAGTTGATTCAAACAGTCAGTAAGTTGATCGAGGGTCGCGATGATCTCCTGGTCGCTGTCGTTGCGGCCCATAAGGTTAGAGATCCACAGGGTTAAACAATCAACCAGAATAACATCGAATTCGGAACTTGCTTGTTTTAATATGGCGGTTAATTCCAAGGGTTCTTCGATGGTCTGGTGCCATTTTTCACCGCGATCAGCTTGGTGTTTGGCGATCCGTTGTTCCATCTCATGGTCAAGGGCCTGAGCTGTGGCCAGATAAGCCCGGCGACCCGGCATCTCTTCGGCCATAGTTTGGGCGAAGCTGCTTTTCCCGCTTCTGACCCCTCCGCCGATTAAGACGGATGAAATTATCTCTTCTGTTACTATTTGGCTCTTAATCATATTGATTCGTAATCCAATAACAGTTTCCTGTCAACGGTTTTCGGTGGTTTTGCGGCTGCCAGCAGCAGATCGTGGAACCTGTAAATGGTGGCGTTGTCAGGGTTTTTTTCTGGTTATAGGTGCCCCTGTCGTAAAGTATTATTGCCGCTGCCGCAAGGTCAAAGCTTGCGGGGATTGGTAGGTCGCCGCAAATTGTTGTAGTCTCTATTTGGAGCCGGTTTTTGTATGCTTCTGGAACTGATTTTGAGTCTGTACTTCGTGGTTTAGTGTCTGAGCCTGTTCGGCTGTAGATTAAGGACTCAGTTGTGGGTGGGGCGGCGATATTTAGTGCAATTTTGTTGAGATAACCATATTTTGGTTTGGCAGCGTTTGCTTCGGCTCGGCTGAGTTGAAAAAAGAGGCTACCCTCTCCGGGGCCGTAAGTGCGAGGTGGGTTTTCAGGGTTGCACTGTTGTTGGTAGCTTTGCCAGCAGTAGCCTAAAACATCACAATAACAATCGACAATCCCGCATAAAATTGTATCAATTCGGTTACTTTCAAGCCACTGGGCGGCAGTTAAAAGGGCCATTGCCAAAGAGTCAGCCCCTTGAGTTAGGCTTAAATTCGGTCCGGTAATCTGGAAGTGTTCAGCAATATGGGATGCGGCGGCGTTGTGAACTGAATTAGAGAAGAGGGTTGGTGAGGCGAGAGCATCACCATCGTTAATGACTGAATCAAGGAAAGCGAAAGTAGTGGCAGTCGCCCCGTGGGCACTGGCAACAATCAGGCCAGTGCGCGGGCCCATAATAGTTGGTTCAGCATCTTCAGCGGCGAGGGCTGCGCCGAGGAGGGCAAGACGGGAAAAATTGTCAAGGCGGCGTAGTTTCCGGCTCTTGACAAAGTTTGCCAGCGACTTGCTGGAGGCCCGAAAAATCGGCAGATTATAAACACCATCCCGGGTTTTGATGATGGTGGTCTCCGGCGTAACGTCTATGTTCCCATTGAGGGCAGAGTGCCATTTCTCCATGCCGGCCCCGAAAGCGCCCACCGGACCTATACCGTTAATTGCCAAAGGGATCATTCTAATCTTCACCAAGGCTGATTAGCAGGGCCGAATTATTGCCGCCAAAAGCCAGTGATTGGCTCAAAGCGAAAGTTCCGTTAATTGTTTGCGGGGATTTGGTTGGAGCATGGTCTATTTGCGGATCGATTTGTGCAAACCCTGAACTTTGTGGGATTTTTTGCTCTTGGAGCATCGCAATCGTGAATGCGGCCTCAAGAGCTCCGGCAGCACCTAATGTGTGCCCAGTATGACCTTTTGTTGAAAAGAATGGGGTCTTTGGAAAAAGTTCTTTGAGAACTTTGCCTTCGGTTAAGTCGTTGTTGTTGGTTGCCGTGCCGTGAGCGTTGATAAAGGTGATCTTCTCAGGTTCTATCTTGGCATCATCTAAGGCCAGCTCTAAAGCTCTGCGTAACCCCCGCCCCTCAGGGTGCGGAGCGGTTAGGTGCCAGGCATCACAGGATGAGCCTGAGCCCGCGATGAAAGCCCGGGGTGGTGCTGATCTCGGGTTGGTACCCGAGACTTGGCGTTGCTGTAAAAGTTTTTCTGATTCTAAGACTAACATTGCCGCCCCTTCACCGAGGTTAAGTCCGTTGCGACTTTGATCAAAAGGGCGACAGGGTTGTGGATCGCTGATCATTAGCGAGATAAAGCCGTTACAGGTGACGCGGCAGAGTTCATCACTGCCGCCGGCCAATACTAGATCACAAAGACCTGATTTTATCCACTCAGCTCCGATAGAGATTGCATCAGTACCCGATGAACAGGCATTAACCACCGTCAGCCTAGGGCCGCACAGTGAAAAAACTCTGGCGAGGACCTCAGCTGGATTACTATTGAGATAGCGATTGATCGGTTGCATGTCGGGGGTTTTCTGGTCGCGGAAATCTCGGTAAAATTTTTCGTCATTCATGCTCCCGCCAACCGTTGTTCCGATGCAGACTCCGACTTTCAGGTGCTTCAGTTCAGAGAGATCGTTCCAACCCGCATCAGTCAGGGCCTCCGTCGCCGCAGCTATTGCCATCCGGCTGGTGCGCAGCCAGGGCTCTCGCGGGTCACTTAAGTCAAGTTTTGAAGGTGGGAGCTCAAAAACCGGATAACTGATCTTATGTCCAAGTTTGAAACGGCGCGGCAAAGTTGGCAGCTGACGCTCTTTAAATAGGGCCGCGTATGTACTTCCGAAATCGAGTCCCAAGCAGCTGAGTGCGCCGATTCCGGTAATCGGAACCCATCTTTTTTGTCTTTGCTTCATCAATAGATCTTAGTCTCAGCATAAACTGGGGACATAACCTAATTTACCTAAGGAAATCGGGATTGTGTACCCGGTTTATGCGGGTTAGCGGAATAGTTACGACAACTAAACAACTATATTAACGTTGCCAGGTTGTCAACCGTGAAAATTTAACCTACTCGGCCCAAGACTTGACAAATATGGTGATGCGGTGTAGCAGGATGGAATCTGTTTATGCAATTTGAGGGGGGTGGATTTGTGAGTTATAGGCGGTTGTCTGGTTCATTGTTGGTCGCGGTGGGTATCGCTTTATTATTACTCTCTTGCGCCACTTCACATAAAACTCGCGAGCTGGTACGGCCAATATCTTTAACCATACCGAGTGACTATCGCATGGCCTCATATCTTGGTTTTTTTAAACCAAGACGGATGTTTTTCTTGACTGAGATTAAAACTGAAATCTTGGTGGCGAATGTCTTTCAAACCAGATGTCCGCACTGTCAGGGTTTGACTGATGATTTAAATAAGCTCTACAAAACTGTTAAAAAAGAAGGATTTTTTCACAAGGTTAAATTTATTGGCTTAGGTTATGGGGAGGACTTTTTGGAGGTTGAATATTATAAAAAGCGTTACGCCATTCCCTACCCACTTTTTGCCGACCCTCGAGCTGAAAAAGTCAAAGTGAAGAATATACCGGCAACCTTTATCTTGAGGATGACTCCGGCTGGAGCGAAGGTTCTCTATGAGTATTACGGTCCCTTGCCGTCAGCCAAGGATCTTTTGCAGATAATCCGAGCGGAACTTACACCGACCTCATGATGTCATCAAGGCTTTGCGGAAGGAGGCGGCTTTAGTGTGGGTCTCAAGATATTCATCGTCGGGGTCGGAGTCGGCAACGATGCCACCGCCAACCTGAAAGTAGAGCTTATCGGCGTAGGCGATAGCGGTTCTGATGGCGATATTAAAATCAAGATCACCGGAAAAGTCAAAATAGCCGATTGAGCCGGTGTAGACGCCGCGGCAAGAGGGTTCGATTTCGTCAATGATCTCCATTGCCCGTAGTTTCGGGGCTCCGGTAATGGAGCCGCCCGGAAAAGAGTTGCGCAGACAGTCACTGCTGCTCATTCCTTGGCGAATCTTTCCGGCCACGGTTGAAACCATATGGTGGACATTGGCATAGCTTTCAAGGATTTGCATCTCAGAAACATGGACTGTGCCATAATCGGCAACCCGGCCTAAATCATTTCTTTCCAGATCAACAATCATTATATGTTCAGCCCGGTCCTTGGGGCTGGCCAAAAGTTCCTGGCCGAGTTTTATATCCTCTTCCGAGGTTTGGCCGCGTGGCCGCGTGCCTTTGATCGGGCGGGTTTCAATATAATTCTTCTTGATGAGCAAGTAGCGTTCCGGTGAATTACTCATGATGGAGTGCTTCCCGGTCTCAATGTAGGCCCCGAAGGGGGCGGGGCTTAGGTCGCGGAAATGGAGGTAAAACTCACGACTGTTGCCCGAGAATGGGGTGGTAAAACGTTGTGAAAGGTTGACTTGGTAGATGTCTCCAGCGGCGATATAGTCAAGGATCTTGGTGATAGCTGATTTATATTCAGCATAGCTGAAATTTGCTTGCAGACTGTTTGCGATAGTACTTTCGGTCCCACTGTTTTTTTGCCTGCTCAGCTTTTTTGCTGGAGTTGCAGGCCTAGTGTGAAATTGCCGGGCGGCAGCGACAACTTCTCGTAGTTCATTCAGGCGTTGCTGGGCGCGGTTGCGGGCGGCCGTAGTGCCGCTTTTTTCAGGTAGACCACTAGCTAAAATCCAGGTCGTATCAGTTTGATGATCAATTGCAATCACGGCATCGTAAGCGCCGAAGAAGGCATCTGGCATCATAAGGTCATTCTTGGTTGTTTGGGAAAAATTTTCAACCTGATGCCCGAGCTCATAGCCTAAATATCCAATCAGACCGCTTTCAAATGGTAAAAAGTCACTCTCCTTAGGGCGGAAAAGTCGTTTTTGAAGTTGCTCAAGGTACGGAAAAAACGGGCTCTCAATCTCCTCTCTCTTGCCATTTATGCAATTTTCCTCAGTTATTTTTAATCCATGAGCGGTGACCTTCAAGAAAGGGTCAGCCGCCAGAAATGAGAAACGTCCCAAGTTCTTGGCGTCAACATTTGCATCGAGCCAAGCCGGTGTCGGTTTTTCCGCAAGTTTGCGAAACAGAGCCACTGCTGATGGTGGGTTCTCTATGGTTTCAATTAATAACATGGCGCCGCATACTAAACGAAAGTCCGGTGTAGGTCAAGAGCCATCCCGTTACTTTTTGTGAAGCCACCAAGAGGAGATGGCTGCGATTCAGCTGGCTGGGCTCTGTAGGTGAATAACCTAAAGATCTTTATGTCGGTTGCCTACAGGGATTTACAGCGATTACCGATTTACATATTTTTTGCGATTCATTAAAGTAGGGGTACAGTCGGATTAATAGTGATCAGCCAACTTAAATCACCTAAAGGGTAACTTGAAAAATTGCTCTTCAGGGTGAAAGTTCTAATTTTTCAAGATTCCCCTAAATCTGAAACCGGTTTTTGATGTAGCAAACTATGGCACTTCTTGAAGTAAATAACTTGCATCTCTCCTTTGGCGGGTTGCAGGTATTGCATGATGTTAGCTTTTCGGTTGAGAAGGGCGAGATTTATGCCATTATTGGTCCGAATGGAGCGGGTAAAACCTCTATTCTAAACTGCTTAGGTGGTTTCTATCACCAGCAAAAAGGTGAGATCGCCTTTGCTGGTGATGACATCTCTCATATCTCTCCCGATCGCCGCGCGGCTTCGGGGTTAGCACGAACCTTTCAGAATATAGCCCTGTTTCGGGGAATGACCGTGCTCGACAACATTAAACTTGGCAGTCATGTTCACCTTAAGACCGGTCTGCTCGGGGCAGCGTTTTATTGGGGTGGTGCTCATCGTGAAGAGATGAAATTAAGAGATGAAATCGAAGATGAAATTATCGATTTTCTTGAGATTGAACATATCCGAAAGCAACCGGTAAGTACTTTACCTTATGGATTACAGAAGCGGGTTGAATTGGCTCGAGCTCTGGCAATGCGACCCCAAATATTATTAATGGATGAGCCGGTCGCCGGTATGAATGCCGAAGAGACTGAGGATATGGTGCGTTTTATTCTTGATATTCAGGAAGAACGCGATTTGACAATTATCATTATCGAACACGATATGCGGATGATTATGGATATCTCTGACCGGATTATGGTGCTTAATTTCGGTCGTAAAATTGCCGAAGGGAGCCCGCTTGAGGTGCAGCGCCATCCCGAAGTTATTCGGGCTTATCTCGGAACCAAAAAGTAGGGATAGTAAAATTATGGAATTTTTTCTTTTGCTTCTAACCAGTGGGATTGCGGTTGGTGGGGTCTACGCCCTGATTGCTTTGGGTTTTGTCCTCATCTATAAGGCAACCAGCATCATAAACTTTGCTACCGGTGAATTTATGATGATTGGAGCCTATATCTTCTATACCTGCTCGGTATTGGTTGGTATGCCCGCGATTCCTTCTTTCATTGTGGTCATGGCCGGGGCTGGTCTGCTTGGCCTGCTGGTCGAAAGAACTATATTACGACATATGTTGGGTCAGCCCACAATCAGTATAGTGATGGTGACAATTGGCTTGAGTTCTATCTTGACCGGGGTTGCTGAGATGATCTGGACCTCGGATTTTAAAAGTTTTCCGCCGCTTTTCCCTCGAGCTCCAATTATTGTTGGTGATTTGATTATCCGCTCCAATCTATTTTGGGGTTTTGTCGTGGCGATGACAACCGTAGCTATTTTTGCCCTTATTTTTAAGTATGCTAAAGTCGGGGTTGCGATGCGGGCGACAGCCGGTGATCAAATGGCCTCATTTTCAATGGGTATCAATGTTCGTAGCATGTTTACCCTGGCCTGGATTTTTGGTGCTATTGCGGCCTCGATTGGCGGCTTGATTATTGGTAATATCGGTGGTGTTCAGCCCAATCTTGGTGGGATCGGCTTAAAGATTTTTCCGGTTGTCATTTTAGGTGGACTCGATTCGATCGGTGGTGCTGTTTTAGGTGGTTTCATTGTTGGGATTGTGGAAAATTTGGCTGGTGGCTACCTTGACCCACTGGTTGGTGGTGGCGCCAAAAATGTTGCCCCTTTTGTAGTTTTGGTGTTGATCCTGATGGTTCGACCGTATGGTCTTTTCGGCCGTAAAGAGATTGAGAGATTGTAGAAACTTATGCGTATCGGTGACTATAAAGAGAGCTATGCCGCCGATGAGGCGGTCTTTGTGACCTCAACCAGTCGTTTTTGGCTCGGGGTTCTATTTGTTATGTTAGCTATTTTTCCATTTATGGCGGGTGAATATCTGCTCTATATGGCAAATATCACTGGTATCGCCATAGTTGCGGCCTTGGGTCTGAATATTCTGACTGGAGCTGCGGGCCAAATTTCTTTAGGTCATGCCGCATTTGTCGGGATCGGGGCCTATACGGCGGCAGTATTGACCAATCGTTTTGGTCTGTCGTTGATTGTCTGCCTGCCCTTGGCCGGTCTTGTCTCAGCCTTTTTCGGGGTTTTAGTTGGCGCTCCATCGATGCGGATGAAGGGTCTTTATCTCTGTATTACAACTTTGGCCGCACAGGTTATTTTCGAGTTTTTTTTCGTTCATTGGGAATCACTAACCGGTGGAATTCGTGGGCTTAATATTGAGCCTCCGACAATTTTCGGTCTTGATGTTGGTAGTGAGTTTGGTTTCTATTGGGTTACGCTGGTCGTAGTTGTTATCGCTGCAACTATGAGTCGCAATATCTTTCGCACCCGGGTCGGTCGGGCCTTTATCGCGATTCGGGACCGTGATATCTCAGCGGAGTTGATGGGCATAAATCTTTTTCGCTATAAACTTTACGCCTTTGCTGTGAGTTCCTTTCTTGCCGGGGTTGCCGGCTGTCTCTGGGTAAATCATCTGAAATCGATTACTCCAGAACATTTCCCCCTGCATGAAAGTATTCGTTATCTGGCAATGATTATTGTCGGTGGTCTCGGTAATATCCTGGGGGCAATCTACGGGGCTATCTTTATGACCCTGATCCCTGAAGTCTTACAGACAATATTAAAGTTTTTTGAAGGTTATTTTCCGCAGGCGATGGCCTATCTCTACCCTTTGCAAACGGTGGTTTTTGGTTTGTTGATCGTTCTATTTCTCGTCTTTGAGCCCCATGGTCTGGCCGAGATGTGGTGTAGGGTCAAAGCCTATTTTCGCCTCTGGCCCTTTAAACACTGATGGCGTTGCAAAAAATTTCGATATACTGCGTCAGAATAATTTTTACGGGTTCGACATACTACTCGTATAGTCTCACTCGCAAAAATTATTCTTCCTTGCCTATCGAAATTTTTGCTTAGCCATCTCGTAACTATTTTAGGTGCCATCTACAAACTGCCGGATTGGGGTCATTGCTGGTACAAGGTGCGTCAGCACCCCAGGCTTCGCTGTGAGCGTAGCGAGGAAGCACTCTTGGGGTGTGAACCCCGTTTATGGGAGCGAAGCAATGTTCGCCACCATTTGTTGTGGCTTTATGGTGGGAATCTGAATAATTACGCCATCTCTAATGTAAAGTTTAGTCCCGGATATGCCGGGTTTTTTAAGTTTTCACTTAAGTTAAATGGAGGAAGACGATGCGTTCTCGACTATTGTGCAGTTTAATTGTAGGTTTGTGTTTGAGTCTGGCGGGCGGTGCCGTGTGGGCTGATAATTCGATTAAAATTAGTGCCCAGCAGCCTTTGACCGGGCGTTTTGCTTTTGCCGGAAAACATATTCATCAGGGCTTGGCTGACTCATTGGCTTACGCCAACGAACAGGGTGGTGTGGATGGCTTGCAGCTTAAATATATTTATGATGATACCGGCTACGATTTGAAGCGAGCGATTGCGGCGTTCAAAAAAGTGATGGCAAAAGAGAGTCCGGTGATGAACTATGGGGAGTCGACCGGAGAAGGTAAAGCCTTGGCCCCGGAAATTAATAACAAGTACAAAATTGTTTACGGTTCAACCTCTTTCTCTCAGGAATTAGCTGATCGTGAAAAAAACCCCTATATGTTTGTCTCCGGTCCGACCTACGCTCAGCAGTTCGGTCTCTTACTCAAATATATTGCCGCAAATCCGAAAACCAAGGGCAAAAAGGCAACCGTAGCCTTTTTCTACAGCGACACTGAATTCGGTCGTGATCCGATTCCCTATGCCCGTAAGATGGCAAAAGAGTTAGGGGTTGAAGTCGTTGCCGAAGAGATCACCAAGGTTGGCGCGGTCGATATCTCAAGTCAGATTTTAGACCTTAAACGGCACAATCCTGATTACTGTATCTTTCAGGGCTATGTTGTCCCGCCGATTCCTGCCGTTATTCAGGGAGCTCGTGATTATGGCCTGAAAACGACTTTTATGGGAACTTTCTGGGCGATGTCAAAGATGCTTTTAGGAAAACTCGGGGCTGATGCTGAAGGTTATATGGGCATCAATCCTTATGCTTACTGGCAGCAAGCTGATGTGCCGATGATCAAGTCAATTCGTGAATTTAATCAAAAGCATCATCCCGATGTTAAATATCGTCCCAATTCCTATATGCAGGGATGGTTTACCGGGATGGTTTATGTCAAGTTGGCCAAAATGTGTAAAGCAAAAGGCCTGCCGATTACCGGACCGAACCTGAAAGATATGATCCCACAAATCAAGGATTGGGATACCGGTGATTTTGCCGGTAAAATCAGTTTTGGCGACAGCAACGCGACTGGTGTTGGTATGGTGTTTATCGCTAAAAATGGTGAGTTTGTTCCGGCATCAGACTGGATCTACCTGAAATAGAATTCAAGGTGTTCTTGAATTTGTGAATAGTTTGTGCAGCCCATTTCGATGCGGGGACCTTTAGTTCCCGTCGAATAAATGACGGCCAGGTTGTTCGTCGGTAGGCGAACAACCTGGTGCAGGAATTTAAACGGTGCGAGTGGGCGAAGCGACGATCGCTGCTATTTGCTGCGACTTTACGGTAGTTAGCCGAATATTTACCAAAATTAAAACCTAAATCCATAAATTTATGACCATTAAAGAAAAAAAACCGGTGCTGCTTCGGGTCAACAACATTGAGGTTATCTACAACCATGTTGTTCTGGTGCTTAAGGGGCTTTCGCTGGAAGTTCCTGAAGGTGAAATCGTGGCCCTGCTCGGTTCTAACGGAGCCGGCAAGTCAACGACATTAAAGGCGATCAGCGGTTTTCTGCCGTTGGAGGATGGTGAGATAAGTGATGGTTCGATTGAGTTTATGGGGCAAAAATTAGCCGGGCTGCAACCGCACCAGATTGTACGTCAAGGAATCTTTCAAGTACTTGAAGGGCGGCGGGTTTTTGAGGATTTGACGGTTGAAGAAAATTTGAGTTGCGGGGCTTACATTCGTAAAGACCGGGCTCAGGTGCGCCATGATATTGAGAAGTGTTTCAGCTATTTTCCTTCATTAAAGGATCGTCGGAAAAGATTAGCCGGCTATCTTTCCGGGGGTGAACAGCAGATGTTGGCAATCAGTCGAGCGCTGCTCGCACAACCTAAATTAATGATGCTTGATGAACCCTCATTAGGGTTGGCACCGCTTTTGGTTGATGAGATTTTTGCAATCATTAAAGAGATTAACCAACGTGAAGGAACCACTATTTTGTTGGTTGAGCAGAATGCCCAGATTGCACTTTCAATCAGCAATTACGGCTATATTATGGAGAATGGGCGCATGGTCCTCGACGGCCCGGTTGACCAGCTCCTGAACGACCAAGACGTCCAGGAGTTTTATTTAGGTTTTGGCCAGCAGGGAGAAGAGAAGAGTTATCGTGATGTGAAACATTATAAACGGAGAAAGCGGTGGCTGAGTTAAGCGGAAAAACCCTTTGTCAAAGCTTTCTCGATATGGCGGCCAAGCGTTCAGATCAGGTGGCTTTGCGCGAGAAAGAATTTGGTATCTGGCAGAGTATTACCTGGCAGCAGTATCGTGAACATGTAACTCATTTTGCTTTGGGCTTGAAAGCCTCAGGCTTTTGTCGTGGTGATCACCTAGCGATCATTAGTGAAAATTGTCGGGAATGGATCTACGCTGAACTTGGTGCTATCGCCTTAGGTGGGATTACGATTGGGGTTTATCCGACCAGCCCATCGACTGAAGTTCAATATGTAGTCGATCATGCCGAGGCGGTTTTTGTTGTCTGTGAAGACCAGGAACAGACCGATAAAATTCTCGAGGTTTGGGATGAGTTACCCAAATTGCAGAAAATTATTGTTATCGATATGAAAGGCCTGCGCAACTATCCGAAAGAGAATATTATCTCTTTTCAGGAGATCGAGAAGCGTGGCCGTGAACTGGCCGCAGAAAATTTAGGTCTTTTTGCTTCAGAGGTAGCGCAGGGTCGTCCAGAAGATGTCTGTATTATGATCTATACCTCGGGGACTACCGGGAAACCCAAGGGGGCGATGATCAATCATCGCAATATTGAAGCAACAACCCTCAGTACCATGGCGGCGATAGAACCACAGGTTAGTGATACGGTGGTCTCGTATCTGCCTTTATGTCATGTCGCGGAGAAAATTTTCACTCTGTTTCTGCCGATATATGTTGGTTTTTCTGTAAATTTTGCTGAAAGTATTGCCACCATCCAGTCCGATTTACGGGAAATGGCGCCGACTATATTCTTAGGGGTCCCAAGAATATGGGAAAAATTGCAGTCATCAATCATTATCAATATTAAAGAGACCTCGCCTTTTAATAGGTGGATCTACCAGAGATGTATGGCTATCGGCAGGAAACGGTCCGAGTTTTTATTGAGTGGCAAGGCGGTGGGCCCGGGCTTGAAACTTCTGGACACACTGGCTTACTGGTTAATATTTCGTTCTTTGCAGAATTTTATTGGTTTGCGTAAAGCTCACTTCTGTTTTTCAGCGGCGGCTAAAGTCAGTCCTGAGGTCTTGCGCTTTTTTCATGATATTGGTATTCGAGTCAAAGAGGGTTATGGTATGACCGAGTGTACTGGGCTCTCATTTATCCATATGGGCGATGATATTAAGCTGGGTACGGTCGGCAAAGCAATTGATATAATTGATTTCAAACTTAGCGATCAGGGAGAACTCTTAAAGCGCGGCGAATCGATTTTTGTCGGTTACTACAGGAATGAGGCCGCCACCGAGGACATGATCGTTGATGGTTGGCTCCATACCGGTGATGTCGCTCAACTGGATGAAGACGGGCACTTGAAGATTGTTGATCGGATGAAGGATATAATCATTACCTCAGGTGGTAAAAATATTGCGCCTTCAGAGATCGAGAATGCGCTGACCACCAGCCTCTACATAAAAGAAGCAATTGTTGTCGGTGAGGGGCGTAATTATTTGGCCGCCCTGTTACAAATTGATTTTGATAACGTGGGCAAGTGGGCGATCGATCAAGAGATCCCTTTTACTAACTTCAGAAATCTCTCGGGCCTGCCCCAAGTATTTGCTTTGATTAAAGATGAGGTTGAAAAGGCGAACCAACAATTTGCCCGAGTCGAAAATATCCGGCGCTTCAAACTTTTAACTAAAGAACTCGATCATGATGATGATGAGATGACGGCGACCATGAAAATTCGTCGGGCCAATGTCTACAAAAAATTTGCCGCTGATATCGATGAAGTATATAGTTAGTGCCTTTTTTCACCACAGAGGACACAGAGAACGGCATTATGGTCTCTGTGAACTCTGGGTCCTCTAGTGAGTGCAACGAACGAGTGGTTCAACAGGTATTGGCTACGTTTTTAGTTGCATTTCTGAAAAATAAATTGTATCTCATCCAACCTCTGTGTCTCTTCACCAACTCCTGGTAAAACCTAAGTGCAGTATCGGCCGAGTTATCTCTCTATCGGCCCTTTTGAGTGCGTTAAATGCATCGGTTGACAAAATTTTTTCGCAATTTGAATATCCGGGCCAAACTTTTTGGTGGATATTCGGCCATTCTGATCCTCTCCCTGCTTATCTTAAGCTCCCTTATCTACTCTCTGATGCGTACCACGGTTGAGAGTGGGGTTGAACGCGAGCTTAAAAACTCAACTATTGCGATCTTAAATACAGTCCGTACTACCGCTTCAGTATCAATCAAGAACTATCTGCGTGCGGTGGCGGAGAAAAATCTTGAAATTGTTGAAAGTATCTATGTTCGGCAACTTGCCGGTGAAATTTCTGAGAGTGCAGCCAAGCTGGAAGCTGCAAGAATTTTTTCGAGTCAGTCGATTGGTAAGACTGGTTATATTTATTGCGTTAACAGTTTGGGGGTGGCGGTTGTCCACCCGAACAGATCAGTGATTGGCCGCAACTTTAAAACGGTCGGTTTTGTGGTTGAACAAATTCAGCGTAAAGCCGGTTATTTAGAGTATGATTGGCGCAATCCGGGTGAGGTTAAAAAACGCTCTAAAGCCATGTTTATGAGCTATTTTGCCCCCTGGGATTGGATTATTTCAGTCTCAACTTATCGGGATGAGTTCAAAGAGCTGGTTAATGTTTCAGATTTTAGTGAAGCCATTCTGGCGATGCGGTTTGGGGAGTCGGGCTACTCTTTTGTTCTGGATAGTGTTGGTAATGTCGTAGTTCATCCCTTGGTTGAAGGTAATGTTTTTGCTGCGGTCGATAGTGAAGGTCACTTGTTTGTGCAGGAGCTTTGCCGCCTGAAAAATGGCAAATTGATTTACACTTGGAAGAACCCGGGTGAGGACAAATTTCGTGAAAAACTGGTTATCTTCAACTATATTCCGGAATATGACTGGATCGTCGCCTCCTCCAGCTATATGGATGAGATCTATGCTCCTTTGCAGACGGTTAAAACTCTTATTCTGGCAGCTGTTCTCGTAACCATGATATTTTTTATGCCGTTGACGCTGCTGATTAGTGCGGCAATTATTCGACCTATGCGGGAGTTAATCCGGCGCCTGACCGCCGCGACTGCCGGAGATCTTTCGGTGCGTATGTTTCAGGCACCTAATGATGAAATCGGTCAGCTGGCCCGGCATTTCAACCTGTTTATGGAGAAGCTGGAAACCTATCATAATAATCTCCAACTTGAGATCGCCGGGCGTCGGCGTTTAGAGCGTGAACTGCTTAATGTAAGTGAGCGTGAAAAGCAGAAGTTTGGCCGTATTTTACATGATGATTTGTGCCCGCACCTGATTGGTACTGAAGTTTTGAGCAAAGTTTTGAAAGAGAAGTTGGCCCACCAGCCAGAATTAACCGCCGAGGCCGCTTCTGCCGAAAAGATCAGAGAGCTTATCGGTGAAGCAACCAGCAAAACCAGAAATTTAGCTCGTGGTCTGATGCCGGTTGAAGCGGCGGTTTATGGTCTTGAGGTCTCTCTTGAGGAGATGGCTGAAAATGTTGCCAGGATTTACAATGTTAACTGTTCTTTCACCTCTGCAGAGGTGGTGACCTTGGGCAACAACACGGTCGCAACCCATATCTATTATATTGTTCATGAGGCAGTTCACAATGCCGTAAAGCACGGCGGGGCCAAAAACATATCGATCTCTTTAGCGCATGAGCCGCAATCCTTATTAGTTGAAATTGTTGACGATGGTCGGGGGTTGCCGGATAACCCCAACCCTAAAGGGATGGGCCTGAGTATTCTCAAATACCGGACCGATTGTCTTGGGGCGGAGTTAGATATGGAGAGTAAACCCGGGGTCGGGGTCAGGGTCAGATTGCGGTTGCCATCATCAAGTTTACTTTGAAAAGGGGGCTGTTCGAGTGAAAAACAGGGTATATATTGTTGAAGATCACCCGATTTTCAGTATGGGGATGAGTGAGCTAATCAATCAGGAGAATGATCTTGAGGTTTGTGGGATAGCCGACAATATTGCACTTGCCCGTAAAGAGATCGAAGCTCTGCAACCGGACTTGATTATCATTGACCTCTCTTTAAAGGAGAGCCAGGGGATCGATCTGATTCGGGAGTTTGACAAAAATAAAATCCAGATCCCGATGCTGGTGCTCTCAATGCATGATGAGGCGATTCATGCCGAGAGATGTATTTTGGCCGGAGCTCGAGGTTATATCATGAAACAGGAAGCCTCAGATTTGGTGATCGATGCTCTGCGTCATATCTTGGCTGGTAATATTCATGTCAGTAACAAAATTATGAATAAAATGGTAAATAAGCTGACCGGAAGATCTGACACCGCAGCCCTGTCGGCCGCCAGCCATCTAAGTGACCGGGAACTTGAGGTCTTGACTGAGATTGGTCGCGGTCTTTCATCAGCTGAAATTGCGGAAAAACTTCATATAGGTAGCAAAACGGTCGGTACCTACCGGGAACGTTTGAAAGATAAACTTGGTTTGAAACATGGTGCCGAATTGGTTCGTTACGCGGTGTTGTGGGTTGAGTTCGGGATGCCATGAGTGACTAAATTTGTAGCATAGACTGGGGACATGACCTGATTCTCCGTTAGAAAATCGGGATCGTGTACCCGGTTTTGCGGATTGGCTGAACCGTTACATCTATAAATCCATTAAGAGGCTGTACTAATGTTGGAAGTAAAACCATTAAGTGATTACCTGATTAATGAAAAGCCCTACTATCTGCCGGTTGCCGATGAGGTTGAACTTTATCAAGCAGCTTGTAGTGAACGCTTACCGCTAATGTTAAAAGGTCCCACCGGTTGTGGCAAGACCCGGTTTGTTGAGTATATGGCCTGGCGCATGAAAAGGCCGTTGATAACCGTCTCTTGTCATGAAGATCTCTTTGCGGCCGACTTGGTTGGGCGTTACCTTTTGACCGGGGATGAGACCGTCTGGATGGACGGGCCATTGACCCAAGCGGTACGTGGAGGAGCCATCTGTTATCTTGATGAAGTCGTCGAAGCCCGCAAAGATACAACCGTGGTTATTCATCCGCTGGCTGATGACCGACGTCTGCTGCCCATTGATAAACGTGGTGAAGTGGTGCGAGCTCACCCTGATTTTCAGTTGGTTATTTCTTATAATCCCGGTTACCAGTCGGTCTTGAAAGACCTGAAACAGAGTACCAGGCAGCGGTTTGTCGCGCTCGAATTTGATTACCCTGAAGCACCAGGAGAAAGTAAGATTGTGGCCCAAGAGAGTCAGATTGAGCTTGAGCTGGCGACGCGCCTAGTTCATCTTGCTGGCAAGATTCGTCAGATTCGGGAGCAGGGCCTGGCTGAGGGGGCCGGGACGCGACTCCTGATCTATGCCGGACAGTTGATTCGCCGCGGGATTGAACCGGCCCGGGCCTGTAAAATTGCCATTGCCCAACCTCTGACCGATGATCCCGGCCTGCTTTTAACCCTGGATGAGATTATCTCCGATATTTTCCTTTAGGCGGTTGCCATCATGCCATCAGGAAATCGGGAAAACCGAACAAAAACCGGGGACAGACCACTTTTTAGCTCTGGCGATTTAAAGCAATAAAGCAACAACGTCCCCTCGTCCCTTACCCTTATGTCCCAAGTGTCACAAGAGAGTCAATTTTTGCCAAAGCTTTGCTGAGACTTTCAATGCGTATGGGTTTTAAGAGGAAATCGCGAATACCGACTGCCTTGGCCTTCTCTTCATCAACAATATCGCTATGGCCGGTAATCATTATAATCGGAAGATCGGGGCGGATATCCAACATTTTCACCGCCAGCTCAAAACCGGTAAGCCCAGGCATGGTTTGATCGGTTATGACAACATCGAATTGGTTGGGGTTCTTTTTGAATACGGCCAGGGCTTCATGACTATCTGTAAAGCCCGATACAGTGCAGCCCATTTGTTGTAAGATCTCTCCACCCAGGAGGACATTGAATTCGGCATCATCGACAAACATGGCATTTCCCCGAAAAGGCATCTGCTTAGGCGGGGCTTTTTCCTTTTCACTTTTAACCACAATTTCACCGATAAAAACTGGCCAGTACACAGAAAAAATTGACCCTTGTCCAGGGTCGCTGGTCACTGTAATCCAGCCGCCATGATCTTTAACGATGCCATGCACCGTAGCCAGCCCCAGACCGGTTCCCTCACCCTGCCCCTTAGTCGTAAAGTATGGCTCAAAGATTCTTTCCCTGGTAACGCTGTCCATTCCGTAACCACTGTCTCGCACAATCATAACCACATAGGACCCAGCTTCGACAAGGACATCGGGTGGGATATCCTCTTGAATGACAGCAATTTCCTTGAGGGTGATGTACAGAATACCACCACTCGCCTTCATAGCATGGTAAGCGTTGGTGCAGAGGTTCATAAAGACCTGGTGCACATTAGTGTTGTCGGCTCTAACCAGAGAACAGTTTGGGTCTATATCCTGTTGTATTTCTATGGTTGTCGGCAGAGAGCTGCGCAGGAGTTTTAAGGCCTCTTTAACCACCAATTGCAAACGTAGCGGGAGCCGTTGCTTTTCCGTTCTGCGACTAAATGCCAGAATTTGCTGAACCAGCTCGGCAGCCTGAAGACCAGCGCTCCTGATTCTATCAACCCGTCGATATTGGTTGCCCTCTTCGGGAAGATCGAGAAGCAGTAGTTCACTATAGCCGAGAATGGCATTTAACAGGTTGTTAAAATCATGGGCAATACCACCAGCTAAAGTGCCGATGGCTTCCATCTTCTGTGACTGTTGAAGGTTTTCCTCAAGTCTTACTTGCTCAGTCACATCTCGTTTGACCGAGACATAGCCTAAGTGTTTGCCGGTGGGATCGATAACCGACGAAATCGTGGCATCCTCCAGGATTAGACGGCCAGCCTTGGTTTTATTGATAATACGGTTTGTCCAAGTGTCTCCTGAAGTGATAGTGTTCCAGAGATCTTCATAAAAGGCTTGATCGTGCTTCCCGCTCTGAAAAATTCGCGGATTGCTGCCAATGAGTTCGGTACGATTATACCCGGTAATTTTCTCACAAGCAGGATTAACATAGAAAATTTTACCGTCAAAATCGGTTATGATAACCTCCTCGGCAACATTTCCTAAAGCCGATGCCACATGCAATAGTCTCTCTTCAACCCGTTTTTTTTCAACGGTTATGGCAATTTCATCGGTAATCGCCATAAAGCTCGTCAGCACCGATTCTGACAAAACGTTCTGTGAGAAAAGGGCGATAACGCCGATCACTCGGTTGTTGACAAACAGGGGATAGCCGGCAAAACTTTGCAGCTTCTCGGTTTTGACCCAGTTTTTTTCAACAACCAGAGGGTCACCAAGGAGGTCATTAGCGATATAGGGTTGGTTTGTCAGAGCAATCGTTCCGATCTTGCTGGCATTGTCAACGGTTTTGCGGCTGAAGCTACCATCTAGTTGAGTATAGAGACCGGCACTGGCCGCAAGTTCTAAAACCTGACTGTTTTCAGGGATCAACCAGATACGGCAGAAGGCCGCCTTATTATGTGACACCACCAGCTCGCAACATTCGTGGAGCATCTCATCAAGGCGACTTAACTTGGCCAGGGCCGAACCGACCCTGGAGGCCAGCTTTAATACCTCCATCTGCTGCTCTTTCTCTTTTTCTGCCTGCTTTCTCAAGGTAATATTGCGGTTAATGCCACGGTAGCCAACAAAGAGGCCGTCGTTATTGAAAGTTGGAACCCCGCTCGATTCTATGGTGACGAGACGACCGTCTTTATGCAGGTTGATATTTTCCAGACCGGCAAAAGTCATCCGTTTTTCTATTAGCGGGAAGAATTTTTCGGCGACCGTTTGCCGCTCATTTTCAGGCATCAGGTCAAAAACCGATCTGCCGACCACCTCCTCCGGTCTATAGCCCAACACTTTGTCAACACTGGGACTTACATAGGTGAAAATCGAGTGCTCATCAATCTCCCAGATAAAATCTGTTGAATTATCGGCGAGATATCGAAAGCGTTCTTCACTTTTTTTGAGGAGTTCCTCGAAAAACTTTTTTTCAGTTATATCCTCACCGGAAGAGAGAATGCCAACTATACGGCCTTGATCATCAGTCAAGTAAGAATTATGCCAGGCGATAAGGCGGAGACTGCCTTCAGAAGTAACAACCGGATTTTCATAATAGGCTACGGGCTCCAAATCACCGCTGATCAATTGGGCAAAAGCACTTTTTACCGCTTGGAGGTTTTCCTTGGGAATACACAGGTCAAACCAGTTTTTCCCCACGATCTCATCGGCTGAGACTCCCAAAACCGCACATCCTTTGCGATTGATACTCTCAATAACACCAGCCTCATCCAGAACGACAAGGATAACTTCGGCTATGTCAAAATAGTTTTGGGACAACTTTTCATGCGAGAACTTCTGTTTTTTCATACTGTAATCACCGTTGTGTCATCTGCATTGATGTGTTTCAGACAAGGGCAAAAAAATTGACCTCAATTGTTGAGGGTAGCATAACTAATCTGCTGCCCCCCCCAAAAAAAACTCTCTACTGCAACTAAAGATGGATTCAGTTCATCAAGCAACTCCTGCAAGCTACTCTGATTTCTTTACAAGAACGGCGCTCACGACCAAAAAAAAGGGGTCGGAGCTTTTTAGGCATTAGTTGAAGGTGTTGCAAATGTCGGCAATAAACTTAATGAAAACATTTACTTAACACAAAAAATCTCTATAATTGGTGACGATAATAACCACAAAATATTCATCCAAAACAGAGGCTCTCCTTGAACCGTAAAGATATCAAAAACGAAGTGATTACGCAACTCAAAAAAGAGATCACCAAGAAGGTTCTGAAAGAAATTATTGACGAATATGATTTCAAACAGGACATCACAACACCAACTGAAGAATTTATGTATTGCGTCTCACAACAATTTGTGGTTAGGATATTGTTACGATATGCCTTGAGATTGAGGTTGGATGTGAAAAATAAGATTGTTCGTGGATTGGTGTCTCCTGACAATCTGCAACACCATTGTTCAACTCTAATATTTTGTAACTATCGGATTGTAAAGTTTGATGACCTTGGTCATCCTAAATGGAACCACTTCATGCAGAAGGAGAAAGATTATGCCGGAAAGCCAAATTGATTTAAACAACAATCGCAAAAAACAGCTCGGTCGCATTATCGAAGTAATGCCGGAAAAGGGCAAACAACTCATGGACCAGGTAGGTGAAACATATAAAGATGGAGCTCTGGAAAGAAAGACTAAACATCTTATGGCTTTGGCCATAGCTCTTGGTGTCGGGTGTCAGAATTGTGTTTTATTTCATACTGAGGCGGCATTGGCATCAGGTGCAAGCAAAGAAGAATTTCTTGATACCATCTCAATAGTAAGTAGTATGAGAGGTACGACTGGCGTCGCAGAATCTCTAAGGGTAATCCAGTTTTTAGATGAATTAGGAAAACTTTAGTTGAAAAAGTTAGGATTTTTTATATCGTTGTCGATCCTGTAGCTTATAAAGGAAGCCGTTTTCCTTTTAACTATGTTCCCTGAAGTCGATTCCCCGCTTGGCCCGGAGATACGTTCTGTCGGTGAAGTCCTGCATTACGCATTCGAGCAGATCAATTTGAACAAAATTGTTATTCAACAGCAACCTTACAGTCATGACTTTCGACCAAAATACCGAATATATTACCGTGCTGGATCCGGTTTTTCAGCTTGATGTCGTGTTGGGTGAAAAACTTCTTCTGGAGATCAGTCGATCCTTACCCGCACCGGAAATTGAGCTGGTCGCAAAAATTTCAACGGTGGTTGCGAGTTGGTTAAAGCGTAACCTTGAAGTTGCTGAACTGCTGGTTGCCGGGTGTTGTGAATTGCTATCGCAAACCGGTGGCTCTGCGGTTGACAGGTATCTTGCAGCAGTGACGATTGCAGGAGCTGTGACCCCGGTTCTGGCCCGTTCTGCGGCCGAGAAATTTGTGGTTTTAGCTGCTGTCGATGATGATGAACTCTATCAATGCACCCTTAATCTTTTTCGTCATATCGGGCCTTGGGGGCCTTACCCTTTAGGTCAGGTCAGCAATGGTGTCATAGCGTTACTTGATCTTGGCGGGGTTGAACTTGCAAGCGGTTTTGCCAAGATGATAGATGCCGCTCTTAAACAGGGAGTTGTAGAAAAAGAGCTGATCCGTTTGGTTGAACTTCTGGTCACTGGTATTAAAGGGATGGCTGAGACTCGGCGGATTTGGCAGGCAACTCAGCTTGAGCGTGTGGTTGAGGTCGATTGGCTCTTGGCCGCACCCTTTTTTCGGGGTCTCGAACGGGGTGTACGTTTTCTGCAAGCAATTCACCTGCAAGAGTTTGTCGCTGCGGCATTAACGGGTGATGATCACGGTGAGCGTCGCAGTCGTTTTCTTGGGCTTGAGGCTATTTCCGGCCGTGATCTCTATCGTCAGCTTAAAACGATGGTCCCGCTCTCATCCCAGTTAACCTCTTTGCACCGTTACCTTAAAGCCCGTAGTGGGCAAGCATTAGCGGTGCGGTCTTTTGCTGAAATTTCACCTAGTTCAAACAATTGTGAGGCGGCAACTTGTACCGATGGCAAAAGGATATTTTTGCCGGCAGAGATGGAATTAGGAAGTACACTAAAAACAAACGAAACCTATTATCGTCTGCTTGCCGGTCTTGAATTGGCATCAATTGAAGCCCGAAGTTTTGCTTTTGATTTTACTTTATGGCAACGTGAGTGTGAGAGTAAGAGCTTGGGAGGCTTTGATTATTTTAGCAATTTTTCCGCTGCGGCCTCGGAAGAGTTCAGGTTTTCTGATTATTACGCTTTTTTCGCGCTTTTCCCTACCCCTGACTTGGCAGAAAAGCTCTTCAACTTAGCTGAATTTACGCGGGTAAGGAGTTTTTTAGAGCGTTATTATCCCGGTTTTGCCCAGCGGGTTAAAATTATAACCGAATATGGTGACGGGCTCTCGAAGCGGGAGGCAACAGGTGAGCCTTTGGCACATTGTCTCTATGTGACAATGGTTGAAGGTAAGCGGCTGGATGAGGGTGGTTTCAGTTTGTCGCCTGAGGTTTGGGATGGGGTTCTGGCTCTGCTTGAAGATGCCAAAATCTTGCAAGTTCCAGAGGTCTCAGTTTCGGCTTCAGCCGACTGGGTGGTTAAGGCCTATGGTCAAGTTGCAAATTTATTAATGCTGGACTCAGGGGGTAGCGATCTTTTCGGTTTTTTAGACTTTCGCTTTCCTTGGGCCCGGCGCCTGCGTCTTGACTTGGTCTATATGGCGCATCAGCAGATTGAGAAAAAAGCCCATTTGTGGCGTGAGGAGCTTGATGGGCAGGGGGTCGATGTTGATAAAAGTGTGTTGAAGAAGATTTTGGCTGATGAGAGTCTGGCGCTGACCCCTGAACTTTTGCGCCAACTACTTGAGGGCTCCGGCGCAGTTCGCAATACTGCGGGGCGCAAGCTTAAGAGACTGCCGTCGGGAGTTGATCTTGAAAAGTTATTCCCGGAAGCAACGGTTTCGGGGGCCGTATCAGCTCCATCAGAGCAGGTGCCGACCTTCTGGTATGATGAGTGGGACTATCGTCTCAATGATTATCTTAAAAATCATGTGAAATTGCTTGAACATCGTCGCGTCGGCGGTGATGATAGTTTTTATCAGCAGGCAATCATTGACAATAGTGGTTTGATTCATCGGATTCGGCGAAATTTTGAACTGATTCGCCCGGAAGCGATGCAGATTTTACGGCACTGGCCCGAAGGTGACGCTTTCGACTACGATGCGCTTTTAGAGTACGCGATTGATCGTAAGATGCGGATCACTCCGGATGATCGCCTTTATCGTAAACGTTTGAAGGTTGATCGTGATGTTGCGGTTTTTGTTTTAGTTGATCTCTCATCGTCAACCCGCAAGGCGGTTCATGACGGCAGTGGTAAATCAGTTCTTGCCGTCGAAAAGGAGGCGCTGGTCCTTTTTTGTGAAGCTTTAGAGCGGGTTGGTGATGCCTATGCCCTGGCTGGTTTTTCCGGCTCCGGTCGTTTGGCGAGCGAATTTTTTTACTTGAAAAGTTTTAACGAGCCCCTTAATGATGAGGTTAAAGGTCGTATTGGTGGAGTGCGCCCGGAAAAGAATACGCGCATGGGCCCGGCTATTCGCCATGCCGCCAAGGAGCTTAAAGAGTATCCGGCTCGGGTCAAATTAATGATTGTTTTAAGTGATGGTCTGCCTAATGATCAGGATTATAGTAACGAGTACGCAATTGCAGACAGTCGCAGTGCTATTCGTGAAAGTCGCAGTGCCTTTATCCATGTTCATGCAATTACGGTGAACACCAGTAACTCATCGCACTTGGATAATCTCTATGGTGATGTTCATCACACCGTAATTGCCGATGTCAAACAACTGCCCGACAAGCTTCCCCGAATCTACCGCGCTTTGACCCGGCAATAATATTGTCGATTATCTTTTGAAAAACGAGTCCTGTTTTGAATCGTGTAAACAATAAATTTCTTCAACGTCAAGATGTTGAAAACCTAGCAGTTTTAAGTCTGTTGCCGGAGTTGCGTCGGGAGCTTAAAACCGCCGCACAAGTTGTGCTTCAGGCTCCACCAGGCTCTGGGAAAACCACGCTTTTACCACTTATGTTGCGGGATGAAGAGTGGCTGGCAGGGTTGAAGATTGTGATGTTGGAGCCGCGTCGTCTCGCGGCCCGAGCGGCGGCGCAACGGATGGCCGAATTGTTGGGTGAAAGGGTCGGCGATACGGTCGGTTTTCGGGTTCGTCACGAGAGTGTTGTCAGTCGTAAGACAAAAATTGAGGTGGTCACCGAAGGAATTTTGACCCGTTTTTTGCAAAATGATCCCGCCCTTACCGATTACGGTTTGGTGATTTTTGATGAATTTCACGAACGCCATCTGCACGCTGATTTAGGTTTGACTTTCGTCTTGCAAGCCCAGGAGTTATTGCGACCTGAGCTTAAATTACTGATTATGTCAGCGACTTTAGCGGCGCGTGAAATAGCAGGTTTTCTTGATGACGCACCACTTTTAGAGGCCCAGATCTCACCCTACCCAGTGCAAACTTGTTATGGTGAACGGGTCTCGAACAAACTTTTGTTACCTGAGGTTGCGCGACTGGTGACTCAGGCTTTAAATGAGACTGTCGGGGATGTACTGGTTTTCCTCCCTGGGGCCGGGGAAATCCGGCGGCTTATGGGCATGCTGCGTGATGCGTCTTCATCGTTAAACAGTAGTTTGTGCCTTGATCTAATTCCTCTCTATGGCAGCCTGCCGCGTAGGCTTCAGGATCAGGCTTTTCAGCCGGTTCTGCCCGGGCATCGTAAGGTGGTTCTGGCGACCGATATTGCCGAGTCGAGTCTCACAATCCCCGGAGTACGGGTGGTGGTTGACAGCGGCTGGCGTCGGGTGATGCGTTTTGATTCCGCGAGCGCCATGGGGCGGCTGAAAACGGTCAAAATAAGTCGCGCTGCGGCCGATCAGCGTCGCGGTCGAGCGGCTCGAGAGGGCCCGGGTTGGTGCTATCGTTTATGGGGTAAGGGTGATGAATCGAGTTTGATGGAATTTAATCAGCCGGAGATTATGACAACCGATCTCAGTTCTATGGCTCTGGAAATGGCGGTATGGGGCGTCTCCAGGGTTAATGAATTGCGTTGGTTGACAAAACCACCTCAGGCTTTGATTGAAACATCTTTTACTCTTCTTCAGCATTTAGGTGCTGTAGATGGAAATCGGTCGGTCACTAAACTAGGTCGCGAAATGGCGGCCTTGGGGGCTCACCCGCGTCTAGCCAAGATGATGTTGGCGGGTAAGGGTCAAGGTCACGGCCGACTTGCAGTTTCTCTGGCGGTGCTGCTTAATGAGCGTGACCCTTTGTCTGATTTGAAATCGACTCAAGCCTCAGCATCGGGCGTGGTTTCCGATTGCGATATTGATTTGCGACTTAAGTTGTTGTTGGCCGATGCCGGCAATTTTAGTGCGAGTAGTGTTGACCAATCCCGGTTGCAAGCTATTCATCGTGAGGTCAAGCGCTTAAGCCAACGTTTGGGGGTTGCCGAAAAAGGGTCCTTGGACATAAGTTTTAGTGGTGAACTTTTAGCTCTGGCCTTTCCCGACCGGATTGCCCGAAAACGTGATGAGGGTGAACTGCGTTTTCTTTTGAGTGGTGGTAATGAGGCTTCATTTGCACACCCAGAACCGTTGTCGCATTGTCAATGGTTGGTGATTCCTGAGCTTTCAGGAGAGCGGCGCTCAGCTCAAGTTCGTTTGGCGGCGGCCTATTCTGAAAGCCGCCTTCGGGAGCAATTTGCCGAATCATTGCAGTCTGTAAGCGAAGTTTTTTGGGATCAAAAAAGTGCTGATGTGGTCTCGAGGCAGCGGCTGATGTTTAATTCGCTGACCCTGGAAGAGGGGCTTCTACGGAACCCTTTAGCCCAAGATTTGGCTAAAGCCTGGCTCGATGGATTCAGCCGGGTTGGACTTAAGCTGCTGCCCTGGAATGAAAAACTGCAGCAATGGTGCGCGCGGGTAGACTTTGTCCGCAATAGTGGATTAGTTATAAAAGAGGAGTGGCCGGCTTGTGATGATGAATCATTACTTGCTGAAATTTCAGACTGGCTGATGCCTCATTTAGGGGGAGTGCGTAATTCAAATGCGCTTTTACGGTTTGATTTGAGCACAACTCTGCATAAGCGCTTAACTTGGCAGCAACTGCCAGAACTTGAAAGGCTAGCTCCGACTCATATCAACTTACCTTCGGGTCGCCGAACTAAACTTGATTACTGTGCCGGTTCTCTGCCGGTTTTGGCGGCCCGGGTACAGGAGTTTTTTGGCTGTCTGAAAACCCCGAAAATCGGTGGCGGCAAAATCCCTGTGCTTTTGCACCTGCTCTCGCCGGCCCAACGTCCGGTTCAAATAACCGATGATCTTGCCGGTTTCTGGCATGGTTCCTACCCTGAGGTACGTAAGGAGATGCGTGGGCGCTACCCCAAACACTCCTGGCCCGAAAAACCCTGGCTTTAATTTTGCCGATTTCAGCATAAACAGATAAACCATTAGGAACTGAATGCTACCTTTCTTGAGTGTTATAGGTCAGGGACGGAATGGATGGGTGAAAATCCTTGACGGTGATATCTTTTATTGATAGGCTGAAATTGTTCATGTTAAAAGTCAGTCAAAGTCTTCATAAGGAGAGAGAAATGATTAAAAAAGTTACGCAGATTTCAGTTCTGTTTTTGTTGGTGAGTTTTTTGCTGGGTGGTTTTTTTGCCAATGTCTTTGCCGCCAGCGAAACCTTTTATAACAAGTATAATATCCATGCGCAGAAGGATAAGAAAGGCTTGTTGAAGTCGAGCTATGCCAACTATACCGATCCCGGGGCCGGTCACGTCATTATTCCGCCCAACACTAAATTGACAGTTCGAACCTGGAAACGTTTCATGAAAAACTATGGTTTTTATTATGACCTTGAAGATGGTCGACATGGGGTTTTTGAGGTCCATGAAAGTCGTTTAGGGGTCAGTGTTGATGAGTATGAGGAGCTGATTCTCTCCCCTAAACCGGTCTCTTTGAAAGGTTTTTCTGCAGTTGACCTGAAAGGAATCAAAAAGGGTAAGGCTTACAAGGGGATGACCAAAAAAGGGGTAATGACAGCTTTGGGCTACCCTGCGGCACACGAAACCCCATCTCTTGACGATAACCAATGGAAATATTGGCGTAATCGTTTTCGCACCGTTGTGGTTGAGTTCAACAGTAAGGGTAAAGTGGTCAACGTTAGATATTAGAATGGTTGGGAGTATGTCGAAAAACAATAAGATTGCCTTGGTCACCGGAGCCGGGCGCGGGATTGGCGCGGCGATTGCGGAAACCCTGGCCGCCGATGGCTACGATATCTGGCTTAACTACCGTTCCAATCACGATGCGGCCAAGTCGGTTGCCGATAAAATTACTGCCCTTGGTCGAGAGTGTCGGTTGTTGCCCTTTGATGTCGCGGATGAAGAGGCGGTGGATGGGGCGCTAAGTCCGCTGCTGGCAGAAGAGACCCCTTATATTCTGGTTAATAATGCCGGTTTTGCCCGGGACGGGGTGATGGCCCTGATGAGTCGTTATGATTGGCAGTCGGTGTTAAGAGTTCATCTGGATGGTTTTTTTCTGATCACCAAACTGGTTGTCGCCCGGATGCTTCGTAAAAGATCTGGACGGATTGTCAATGTTGTCTCAACCTCTGGCCAGATCGGGGTTGCCGGTCAGGTTAACTATAGTGCCGCAAAATCAGGTTTGATAGGAGCTACGCGCTCACTTGCCGCTGAAATTGCAAAACGTAAAATTCTGGTCAATGCGGTTGCCCCCGGTTTTATTGAAACCGAGATGACAGAAGATTTGCCCGTTGATAAGATTTTACCGACTATCCCATTGGGTAGATTCGGGCAGGCGCAAGAGGTTGCCGATGCGGTCTCCTTTCTCTGCTCTGACAAAGCGTCATATATAACCGGCCAGGTTTTATCTGTGAATGGTGGAATTATTTAGATATTGTGATTGGCGATTAAGTTACAAAGAAAATCCACGAACTTAGTATTTAATTAAATGAAACTGAATATCTACAAATTTTGAGTTAACGAGGGGGAGATATGAGCTTTATGAAAAGAACTGCAACGATAATGCTTAGTGCCATTTTTTTGCTATGTTTTGCGGTTTTGCCCATCCTGCAGGCGGCAGAGTATAGTGCCGATATGGAGACTACTTCAGGGGGGCAGGTTGTCGCTCAAGGAAAGATTTTTTTCAAGGGCGAGATGAGTCGTCATGAGATGAGTCAGGGTGGGCGTAAAATTATTTTGATTAGCCGCCCGGATAAAGGAGTTGCTTGGACTTTGATGCCGCAGGAAAAGCGTTACTTAGAGATGGCTATCGACCCTGAGGAGGGGGATGATATGCCTGGAGATTGGAATCAGGAGCTGGGAAAAGAGGCAAAAAAACTCGGCAGTGAAACTGTAAATGGGGTTGATTGCAATAAATATGAGTTGGCTGATGAGGGCGAAAAGGTAACTTACTGGATTGCGAAAAAAGAGAGCCTCCCGGTTCGTGTCATCTCCGATGAAGCCGAAGTCAACTATCGTAATATTAACTCTGCCCCGCAACCGGATCACCTGTTTAAGGTCCCAGCCAATTTCAGTAAAATTGCAATGCCGAATATCCCCGGTATGTTGGGAATGGGAAACACGCAAGGCATGCCCGGTGTTAACCATCGTTAACCAATAATTATTGTAACTATTCAGGTGCGATCTGAACTGCCGGGATTGGGGTCATTGCTGGTACTAGGTGCGTCAGCACCCCAGCTTTGACCCCGTTTATGGGAGCGAAGCAATGTTCGCCGCCATTTGTTGTGGCTTTATAGTGGGGGGACCTGAATTGTATACTGATTGTTTGTATAGGGCTTTATGGTAGAACGAAACCGAGTTGCGATAACTGGGGTTGGGATTGTTTCTTGTCTCGGGGTCGGGGTTGAGACGGTTGCAGGGGCTCTGAAGGCTGGGCAATCTGGGATTGTCGCAGATGAAGTGCGCCAAACGGCGGGCTTTCGCAGCCCGCTAACCGGTCGCCTGCCAGAGGTTTGTCCGGAGCGTTTTTTAAGTCGAAAGCAGCGTAAAACGATGCCGGATTTTGCCCAGCATGCTTATGTTGCGGTGTGTGAAGCTTTGGCCCAAGCTGGCCTTCATGACGAAGAGTTACGTAACCCGCAAAGCGGTTTGATCTTTGGTTGTGATTCGAGTTGTCTGGCGGCGGTGGAGCAGGTTGAGCTTTTACGTCAACATGGAGAGACCCATAAACTTGGAAGTGGCTTGGTCTTTCGGGCGATGACCTCGGCTATAACCATGAACCTGAATGTTTTGCTTGGGACCCAAGGGGCAAGTTGGACGTTAAGCTCGGCCTGTTCAAGTAGCGGGCATGCGATTGGCCAGGCTGCGGACTTGATCGCTTTAGGTCGTCAGGAGCGGGTTATCTGTGGTGGGGCTCAGGAGATTAATTGGGAGTCGATGTGTAGCTTTGATGCCCTCGGTGCCTTTTCGTCACGGATTGATGATCCGGTGGCCGCATCACGACCCTTTGATAAAGATCGAGACGGTTTGGTCCCCAGTGGCGGGGCTGCCGCCTTGGTCTTGGAAAATTATGATCTGGCGCAGAAGCGTGGGGCAAATATTTTAGGTGAGGTTGCTGGATACGGTTTCTCTTCTGATGGCGGTACTCTTTCGGTGCCGAGTGTTGACGGTCTGGCTCGGTCTATGCGGGCGGCATTAATGGATGCAAACCTTGACCCTGAAGATATCTGTTTGCTTCTGGCACACGCGACTTCAACCCCGGCGGGTGATGCCGCTGAGGCCGAAAATATCAGGTCAGTTTTTTCAGCGTCATCGATGCCTTGGGTCAGTGCTCTTAAGTCGATGACCGGTCATGAACTTTGGATGGCTGGAGCGGCGACCGCAGTCTACGCTGTGATTATGGCAGAAGCTGGTTTTATGGCCCCGACGATTAATTTTTTTGAACATGATGAGAGTACTGCGGGTTTGCGAATATTAAATGAAACTTGCTTGCAAAAACCTGATAAGGTACTCTGTAATGCCGCGGGTTTTGGTGGTTCCAACGCTTCGCTGCTGCTCGATTTTGGCACCCCATGAAATATGATTACCTAGTTATCGGAGCCGGGGTCTCCGGGATTAGCAGTGCCTTGCTGCTGGCCCGTTTTGGCTTTCGCGTGGCCCTGCTTGAGCAGGCTTCAGGACCGGCCCCGTTGATTGATGGATTTGTCCGTAACGGGGTCTATTTTGAGGCGGGATTTCACTATGCCGGCGGGCTGGAGAGTGGCGGCGTTCTTGATCGCAGTCTCAGTCTTTTAGGGGTTGCTGAGGACCTGCATCGGGTCGCCTTTGATGAGTTGGCCTATGACACCATCATTCAGCCTGAAAGTGGTTTGAATTTCTCTTTCCCGCAAGGTTATGACGCTCTGAGCCTGGCATTGCAAAAGCGTTTCCCTGAGCAACGTAACCCCATCACGAAGTACTTGGGGCGGGTTCAGGAAGTCACGCAAAATTTACCCTATTATCATCCGCAAGCGGCCTTCTCTCCTTTGAGTCTTGCGGCTCTACATGAGCAAAGTCTGGAGCAGGTATTTGCTGAGTTGGCAATTTCAGGTGAGCTCCGAACCTTGTTGCAGGTACATTGCCTTTTGTATGGAACTAAGCCCTCTGAAGTCCCCTTTGCAATTCATGCTGGTGTGGTTGATGGTTACTATCGTTCGGCCTCAACCTTTAAGGGTGGGGGAAGGGCTTTGGTTAAGGCTTTGGTTGCGGCATGTGAACGCAGTGGGGTTGATCTTTTCTGTCGCCACCAGGTGAGCGAGGTGGAGTTGACTGCGGCGGGGGCGTTTGCCGGGCTTGCCTGTGCTAATGGCGAGCGTCTTCAGGCTGTAAATTGTGTCTCAACTATTCATCCTAAAGCGATGTTGGCTCTGGTTCCTGATTCGGTTTTTCGGCCAGTTTATCGGCGTCGACTTAACGCCTTAGCTGAAACTGCAAGTGCTGAAATCGTTTTTTTGCGCTGTGAGCGTCAGCGAGGAAGTGCTTTAGGTGGGGAAGCCTCCGATTCTTACGACTTTGCCGGTCGAAACTTCTTTTTTCTGCCCTCGCCGGGAACCGACCTGTTTGCTCCTGACTTGCCGCTTTGCGAACGCCTACTCTATCTTAACTTCGCCAGTTCCGGTGGCTTTACCGGTGCTCATGAGTGTGGTATAACTGCCATTCTTCCCGCCGCTTCTGAGGTTGCCGCTGGCGAGGCTCAGTCAAGGTTTGCATATGCAGAGGGAAAAGTGCAAATTGGGGAGCAGGTGCGCGAACGAATTTCAGGTTTGTTGCCGGAGTTAGGCGCAGGGCTCAAGGTTGAGTGTGTGGCGACGAAAAAAACTTTGCAACGGATTAACTTATCCCCCACCGGGTCACTTTATGGGGTAAAACATATGGTCGGACAATTTAATCCAGCCGCCAAAACCAGACTTGAGAATTTTTTCCTAGCCGGCCAAGCGACTACGGCCCCAGGGCTTTTGGGGGCAATTACTTCGGCACTTATGGCAGTCGGTGAGATTGTTGGTCACGATAAGGTCGAGGCCTTGAGGCGTGAGGTTGTATGCGACGGGTAGTGATTACGGGAATGGGTGCGATTTCGCCCTTCGGTCGCGGGGTTGAGGAACTTATAGATGGTTTCCTTAATGACCGTAGTGCGATCAAAGTTCTCGATCGCTTATCTGATTATGACGGATTAAGAACCCGCCTTGCGGCCTTGGTGCCGGGGGTTAATGATAAGGATATTGCCCGAAATAAGCGGCGTTCCATGTCGCGACAATCTATCTTTGCCGTACTCGCGGCCCGTGAAGCCTTGAATCAGGCGGCTTTGCCAGAAGCCCTATATGATAGTGGCCGCTATGGGGTTGCACTCGGAACCACTATCAGTAGCTTGGAAACGTGTGAAAACTTTTTTGCCGATCACTTGGTGGATAAGAGTTTTTCCCGGATGAAAACCTCACTGTTTTTTAAGACCATGAATCACTCGGCTGCAACAAATGTGGCTCAGTTTTTTGGTCTTAATGGGCGTCTGCTCGCCCCGGCTGCGGCATGTGCCACCGGATGTCAAGCTCTGGGGTATGCTTATGAGATGATTAAATTTGGCATCCAGGAAGCTATGGTTTGCGGTGGGACCGAGGAATTTCATCCGCTCTCTGCTGCAACTTTTGACTTGATGAATGCGGCCTCTTTTCGCTATAATGAAGAGCCGACTCAAGCCTCCCGCCCATTTGATCGAAGGCGAGATGGGGTGGTTTGCGGTGAGGGCGCCGGAGTCTTAGTACTTGAGGAGCTGACTGCTGCAGAAAATCGGGGGGCGCATATTTTAGCTGAGATCATTGGCTTTGCCACCTTGACTGAGACCGGAAGTATCGCGGAACCGAGTAGTGCCGCGATGCAACTCTGTATGCTTGAAGCTTTGGCGAGTGCCGGAGTTGAACCTGGCGCAATCGACTACGTCAATGCTCACGCTACGGCCACCGAGAAAGGTGATATTGCCGAAGCTCAGGCTCTACTTGAGCTCTTTGGTGAAGAGGTACCCATCAGCTCACTTAAAGGTCACCTCGGTCATACTCTAGCCGCTAGTGGCGGCCTGGAAACCATTGCCACGGTTGCAATGATGCAGCGAGGGGAACTCTGGCCGACCCGCAATCTTGAAGAGATAGATCCTGACTGTGTTGGGCCAAATATTTTTTCAGGGGTCAGGAAGGGCTCTGTGAATCTGGTGTTAAAAAACAATTTTGCTCTAGGCGGAGTCAATTCCTGTCTGGTGCTGAAGTCTGTAGATAAATTGTAACTATTCAGGTGCCATCTGCAAACTGCCGGGATTGGGGTCACTGCTGGTACAAGGTGCGTTAGCACCCCAGCTGTGACCCCGTTTATGGGAGCGAAGCAATGTTCGCCGCCATTTGTTGTGGTTTTATAGTGGAAACCTGAATAGTTACGATTTTTTTGATTTTCATGGCGCCTTTGCGTCTTTGCGGGATACTATAAAGTGCTCAGACATAACGCAAAAGAACTAACTCAGAAAGCTGAGTTGTAAGTTACTTATCCGGTTCTGCCGGAGATTAGGAAAAACATGACAGATGTAGAAATAATATCTTTGGTCAATGATTCATTGATTGAGGAGTTTGAACTTGATGAGTCGGCTATGGTCTCGGAGGCTGAGATTTTTGCTGACTTAGGTCTTGACAGTCTCGATATTGTCGATATGGTGGTTGTCCTTGAAGGTCTGCTTGAGATCAAGATTCGTGATGACGAAGGCTTGCGTGAAATTCGAACTTTAGGTGATATCCATCGTTTTGTGATCACAAAAAAACGGGAAACCGAAACGGCAGCAGATTGAAGATGTTGGCTCTGATGAATCTCTGGGTTTACCCACTGCTTATCATCTGGACGGTGGTTGGCCTGCTGATTTCACCGGTTACTTTCTTGCTTTGGCGTGGGGTCAGTCGTTGGTCGGTGGCGAAGATTATGCGCCATTTTATATGGCTCTATGGCCGGGTCTGGATGCTGATTGTCTTGCCCTTTGTCAGTTTCAAACGTGAAGGTTTTGACCAAGCGTATCGGCAACGCACCCCCTGTATCTATGTTATCAACCACCTCTCTTTTTTCGACACCTTCTGTATGGCGCTCCAGCCGGTAAGTGATATTGCTTTTGTCGTTAGAGCCTGGCCCTTTCGTCGACTCTTTTGGTATACGGCTTTCATGCGCTGGGCGCGCTATCTTGATGTTGAGGATGCCGGTTTTTCTGCGAGTGCCGAAGAGGCCCGTTTAATTACTGATGCCGGGGGCTCAATTCTCTTTTTTCCGGAAGGGCATCGCAGTCGTGATGGTGAGTTGCAGCGTTTTTATTCGGGTGCTTTTCTGCTCGCAGTAAAACTTAACCTGCCGCTGGTACCGCTCTGTATTACTGGTACCGACCGACTCTTACCCCCGGGAACTTTTTGTCTCCGTCCGGCTCGGGTGCGGATGCAGGCGCTTCCTCCGGTTGATCCGGCTGCATTCACTGGCGAAGATGCCCATATTGTCATGCGTAAACAGGTGAAAGCGAAGATGGCCTTGAAACTTAAAGAGATGCGGGCGGTTGATTGAATATGAAAAGGTTGAGAGTTGGAGATATAAAGCTGCTAACAGCTGCCCGAATGCGGGCGCTGGATGAGCGTGCGATTCGTGAGATTGGAATTCCTGGAGTGGTTTTGATGGAGGAGGCTGGGCGTGGGGCTGTGAGCCTGATTGAAGAATCAGGTTGGCTCGACAACTTCACGGATGAAATTCTCATATTTGCTGGCAAAGGCAATAACGGCGGTGATGCGCTGGTTGTCGCCCGGGTTCTGTTGCTGGCAGGATATCCTAAAGTCAGGGTGGCCTTGCTGGCAGCTAAGGCCGTAGTGAGTGGTGATGCCAAAGTTAATCTTGAGGCATTTATACGTCTTGGTGGTGAAGTTGTCGAGTTAATTGATGAGCAGTGCTGGTCTAAATTAAAACCGACTTTAAAAGAGCAAAAAATTTTGGTTGATGGTCTTTTGGGGACTGGGCTCAAGAGCAATATCCGTGGGCTTTATGCCGAGGTCGTTGCCGCAATTAATGAGTTTTCCGGGCCCGTGTTAGCTCTCGATATCCCTTCCGGTCTGGATGCTGATTCAGGCCTGCCGCTGGGTAGTGCGGTGCAGGCTACGGCCACGGCGACCTTTGCCTTTGGCAAACCCGGGCTTTTTGTCTCTCCTGGTTGCAACTATGCCGGTCAAGTCGAGATTGTTGATATAGGCATCCCACAAATATGGGCCGCAGCTGAAAAAGATGCCATCCAGCTTTTAACCGCCGAATTTTGTCGCCCTTTACTGCCTGAAATGACAGTAAAGGCAAATATTCATAAAGGCAGTCGTGGTCATCTGTTGACCTTTGCTGGTAGTGCCGGTAAATCTGGAGCGGGCCTGCTGGCGGCTGGAGCAGCACTGCATTGTGGCTGTGGACTTAGCTCATTAGCATTGCCGAAAAGCTTAGCTAAACGACTGGAAGGGCGGAATCCTGCTCTGATGCTGGTTTTTTTGGCGGAATCTGAATCAGATCATAGCCGGGTGACCTCAGTCTCTGAAATTGAAGAAATTTGCTTGGGCAAGAGTGCTTTAGCGATTGGACCAGGGTTGGGATTAACTGATGCCGCCGCCGAGTTGACCGCAAATTTGCTCAAAAGTTCTTTATTGCCGGTAGTTCTCGATGCCGATGCTTTGACTCTGCTGGCTGAAAACCCCGACATTTTACCCAAGAATCGTTTTCAGACAATCTTAACCCCACATCCCGGTGAGATGGCCCGTCTATTAAAGTGCGAAACCCGTGACATTCAAAATCGGCGTTTGGATTCTGCTCGTGAATTGGCAGTTAATCTGGGGGTTTATGTTGTACTTAAGGGGGCTGCGACCGTGATTGCGACACCATCCGGTGCCCTTTCGCTAAATTCAAGTGGCAATGCCCTGCTCGCGACCGCTGGTTCTGGTGATATTTTAACTGGTATTATTGGTAGCCTTCTGGCACAAGGTTTGGACTTTTTGGCTGCCGCCCAGGCTGGTGTCTTTCTCCATGGTTTGCTGGCCGAATACCTATTGGCTGCCGGAATGAGCCATGGTGTGACCGCGGTTGAACTTGAAAGGGCCTTGCCCGCAACCCTTTCCCAATGGTTGATGGCGTCGTAAAAAATTCGATCTCCGGCGATGTCGTGCTTTTTCATGCACTCGACATACTACATGTATGGTCTCATGCCTGAAAAAGCACGACATCTTGCATATCAAAATTTTTACTTAGCCATTCCAGTGTTTTTAGGAATTTACAATGAAATTGGAAAATCCGTCAGGAGCCTGTCTGAGAATAGCAATTTTTTCTCAGATCGAGGTATGTGAGGAAAATTACCCGTACCGCAAGAGCACTCTCTTCGGTCGCAACATATGTGTAATATTTCGAGGATAATTTTTTGAGCATAACGAAGATATGGGAAAAAATGGCATTCACAGATAGGTCCCTGGCAACCTCTTCTTTTACGGAGACGTTAGACTTTGGTGAAAAACTTGGCGCCACATTCCAGGATGAACTCTATGTTGTGACCTTGCAAGGCGATCTTGGTGCGGGTAAAACCTTACTGACCAAAGGTATAGCCAAAGGCTTGGGGGTTCCCGATTGGTACTATCTCAACAGCCCGACTTTTACTCTGATCAATGAATATCGGGGGCGTTTGCCGCTTTACCATCTCGACCTCTATCGTCTTGGTGATAGAGATGAGCTGTTTGAATTGGGTTTTAACGATTATCTGGCTGAACCTGGAGTTTTAGTGATTGAGTGGCCAGAAAAGGCTGAGGGGTTATTGCCGTTAACCAACCTGATCAATATTCGTATTGAAATTGTCAGCAGTGAAGAACGTCTGCTCTATGTGAGTCGGTCGTAAATTAATGAAAAACGTTGAGCTGCCTTTGCCCGCCTGTGAGCTGCTTCCGCACCGTGAAACCATGTTGTTGGTTGACGAACTGCACTCCTATGACCGTGCGCAAGGTTTAGGCATGATTCTGGCTGAAGCAAAATCGGATACCGTTTTCAGTGACAGCACCGCTCAGCAAGCGGGTGGCTGTTTGGAGGAAGTGGTTGTCCTTGAGATGATGGCTCAGGCCTACGCCTGTTTGCGCGGCTACGAAGATCGTTTATCCGAAAGTGACCCAAGCCTCGGTTTTCTAGTCGGGGTCAGGCACTTTAATTCATGGCGGCGGGTTGGAACGGGTGAAATCCTGACAATTGAAGTTGCAACCAAAATCCAGATCGGTGAATTTTATATCGCTGATGCAGTTGTGAAGGTTGCGTCTGAGCCGGTTGCTGAGGCTGAGTTGAAGCTCTGGGTGCCGTCTGCTGCCGGGGGGAGTAATTGAGAAACATAAAGTCAGCCTGTTCAATGCGCCTGACCCTTTTGGGGTTTGCGTTATGTCTATTTTTTTGTGGAGGCTGGGGGCTGTTGTCGTCAAACTCCGTGGCTGTGGCAGCCGTTACTGATGAACCATTATCCGTGGTGTTGCAGAGTATCAGTGCCGCTGCAGCTCAAGTTACAACAATCTCCAGCCGGATGGAGCAGGAGAAGCATCTTAAGGCTTTTAATGAGGTGTTAAAGGCTTCGGGCCAATTTGTTTTTAAGCAGCCAGATTGCTGGCGTTGGGAGTTGACTGAGCCGGTGGCTTCCGGACTCTCGGTTTGTGGGGACCATGGACAGCGTTGGCACGAAAAGGGTGCCATAGTGCAATCGTTTAAGCTTGACAACGAACCCTGGCTCAAACATTTTGCCACCCAGGTGACGGCCTGGACGACGGCCGATTTTGATCTTTTACAAAAGTACTATATCATAACTCTGCTTGAACAAAATCCACCAACCCTAAAACTTGTCCCGAAAGAGTCTGCCGCTCGGCGTCTGATCTCCGCTTTAGAGATCACCTTTTCAGGCGACTATAGTTACGTTGTGGAGATTATTATTCATGAATCAGATCGTGATTACACGGCCATAAAATTTCTTGATGTGGTTGTCAATGACCCTTTAGTGAAGGACTATTTTGAATGAAGAAATTGTTGAAAACTGTCAGGACCGAAAAAACGGCCCGGTTTTATCGTCGGTTTGTGATAGCTCTATTGGCTCTGGTCCTTTTAACCGGCTGGGGCTGTCGCTCAGTAAATCGTGATTGCTTGACCCAAACGTCAACCATAGATGCACTTTTAGCTGGAGTTTATGATGGTGAAATGAGTTGCCAAAAATTGCTTGGTTATGGTGACTTCGGTATTGGCACCTTTAATCATTTGGATGGCGAGATGGTGGTTCTGGACGGAACTGTCTATCAGATTAAAATCGATGGCCGGGTTTATCGGCCAGCGAAAGAGTTGAAAACTCCATTTGCCAGTGTCTGTTTTTTTGAATCCGAGCAAGAAGTTAGCGTTGCCGCAGGATTAGATTACAAAAATCTGAAAGAGCTGGTTGATGAAATTCTTCCGAATCAGAATCTCTTTGTTGCAGTCCGTTTAGACGGCAAATTCAAACGCATGAAAGTTCGGAGTGTTCCCTCCCAATCGAAACCCTATAAGCCGTTGGCAGAAGTGGTGAAAAAACAGCAAGTCTTTGAGCTTGAAGAGGTTTCTGGGACTGTTGTTGGCTTTCGTTCACCCCCATTTGTCAAAGGTATCAATGTTCCTGGTTACCATTTTCATTTCCTTGATAATGAGCGTCGTGCCGGTGGGCATATTCTTGACTTAGAAACTTTATCTGGAACTTGTCAGTTGGATGTCCTGAATACATTTACTCTGGTCCTGCCCTCGGAAAACGTGAGTCTGGCGGAGGTCGATTTGAGTAAGGATCGAAGCCGTGCGTTGGAAAAGGTGGAGCGGTGAGGGGGGGGGTATTCTTAGGTTAATAACCTAAGCGAGGAAGTCTCGGCTCAAGAATTTTTATTTTTTGTCGATAGGGTCTTAAATGGTCTAATTACTGACGTTATCTGCAAGCCGGTTACTGATGGTTAAGGAGACGAAAAATGAATAGTATTTCTGAGTTAGGTCTAAACCTCTTTTTGGAAAAGGGCCTCTTGAAAGAGATTGAAAAGATGCAGGCTGTCTGATTGCCGGGAGCGTATCCAGCATGTTGTTGTTGCTGCAGTTGTTGAGTTGAAATGTGACGGTTTTGCTATTGGCAGCATAGCTTATGTAGGTTGAATTGCTTTTGGTCGGCTATTTCTTGCCGATAAAGTTGTTTTGGAAAAGTTCTAAAAAATGTGGATGTTAGCGATTAACGTACTTGATAAAAGAAGTCTGACACCATTGCTTCCAGAGGGTAGACTTCGTTGATGAAGAAAAAGCTTCAAAGACATTACGATACTATCGTCATCGGCTCCGGTATGGGCGGCCTGGCAGCGGCCTTATTTCATGCTAAGTTTAGCAAACAGAAGGTCTTACTCGTTGAACAGCATTGTAAGATGGGTGGTTTTACACACTCATTTTCACGTGGTAAATATACCTGGAATGTAGGGCTTCACTATCTCGGAGCAATGTCTTCTGGTACATTTGTTCGAAAAATCATGGATGTCCTGACCCGAAATCAGATCATCTGGCAGGCCTTACCCGATCCCTTTGAGGTATATCATTTTCCTGGCTTCACGGTTGAGCAGCCCAATGGGTGTAAGAACTATATCTGTGAACTGAAGGCACGGTTTCCACTTGAAACAGGTATTGATGACTACTTTAAGGATTTGAAGCGAGCCCGAATTTGGGGGAACATATTTTTTGCCGCCAAGGTACTTCCCGGTCATCTTGCCTGGTTGCCACGTTTGATTGCGCGTTTGTTCTTGGGGAAGTATCAAGATCGAAAGTTTATTGACTCCCTGAACGAGCATCTACACTCCGATAAGATTAAGGCCGTTTTGACTGGGCAATGTGGTGATTATGGTCTTTCCCCATCCAAGGCCAGCCTCTTTATCCACGCAACGATTTTCTATCACTATGAAATGGGGGCCCATCGACCGAGAGGAGGCGCACAAGCCGTCGTTGAAGCCATTGTTTCTCACATCCGGGATCTGGGTGCAGACTTTGCCGTTAGTCATTGTGTCCAGGAAATTCTCATAAAAAAGGGCAAGGTTCATGGCGTGCGTTTAGCGCCGGTTGCTAGGGACGGCACCCATAAACCTGACTTTGTGGTGTACGCCGACCGTGTGGTCTCAGCCGTGGGAGCACGAAATACCTATCTGAAGTTGATTGATCCAATGCGAGTCCCTAAGAAGCTCTGTGCATCCCTGCGCAGTTTTCCTGCAGGCACCAGCATGCTAGTTGCCTATCTGGGGCTCAACGAAGATCCCGCCAAGCTGGGATTCTCCGGTGAGAATCACTGGTTTTACCGTTCTGCAGACCTTGAACAACTCGACCGCATGCTCACTCATCCGGAAGAAAATGGAGCACCTATTGTCTATGCGTCCTTTGACAAGCAGCAGGACGCAGATGGAAAGACAATTCATACGGTCACACTCATTGCATCGGCTCGCTATCAAGTATTTCTGGACTGTGGTGAAAAGGGGACATGGAAAAAACGTTCACCTGCCTATGAAAAATTCAAGGCAGAACAAGGCCAGAAACTCATCGATCTCGTTGAGAAAGAAGCTCCTGGTTTTAACGACTTGATTGATACCAAGGAGTTTTCAACACCGCTGAGTATTGAATGGTTTTCCCGCCACTCAGAAGGCGAGGCTTATGGCTTGCCTGCGATTCCCGAACGCTATCACATCCATGCATTGGGGCCACGCACGCCCATCAAAGGTCTCACTCTTGCAGGGGCGGACAGTTTCGCCCATGGTGTTGTTGGTGCTATGGTAGGAGGTATGACGGCCTTTACTTCCAGCCTGGGGTTCTTTGGCGTTATCCGGTTCTTTAGAGGACTTGCTCAAACACACCCGGACCAAGCCGTAGATGTCGATGCTGAGTAAATTTGCTAAACACAGTATATGAAATTTTTCATCTACTTCATACCCTTCAGCTAATAATCACTGATATTGTTTTTGCGGACAATGATGAACTCAATCTTCTGCCCTATTTTTGATGTCTCCATTCAAGTCATGACATCCTCCTGTTCCAATTAAGGGATAGAGAAAAACATAACTTAAAAGCGTAAACCATGTAGAGTAGAAGTGTAAAGGATCAAAAAGATAACAAACGCATGTCAGCGGCGCGGATGCGTCCGACCGCATGCGTTTGTTATGAGTCATTTCCTCTTAAGCTCTCCAATGTAGCAATCTAATCAGACTGGCACAACCTTGTTTGCACACGGCCCTTTCTGTCCTTGACCGACTTCGTATTCTACTTTCTGGCCATCAGCGAGTGTTGCATCGCCGCCGCCTGCTTGGATTTCAGAATGATGAACAAACAAATCTTTGCCACCATCATCTGGAGCAATGAAACCGAACCCTTTGTCTGCATTGAACCACTGTACTGTACCTGTACTCATGTCGTGTTT
>DAOWHJ010000009.1 GCA_030641485.1 Pseudomonadota bacterium | reverse complement strand
ATATGCTAAAAACTTTGATGGCAAAGTCGGTACGCTAAACATGGATCATGTCGATGCTTATCATAATGAACTTAAAGATGCTGGCATTGAAACCGATCAGGTTGCGCCGCTGATTCTGCCTAATTATACTCGTGAAGAGGTGATGGAGAAACAGCTGACAACTAATTACCAGGGTGGTATTCGCGCCTAATTAATATTATCAGGAGGAGAGATGAAGATTCATGAATATCAGGCTAAGGCGCTGCTGAAAGAGGCGGGCGTTCTGGTGCCTAACGGAGTCCCGATTTTTGATCTTGATCAGGTCGAGGCAGCAGTAAATGAGCTTGGCGGTGGTACCGTTGTCGTCAAGGCCCAGATTCATGCTGGTGGTCGCGGTAAAGGCGGCGGCGTCAAGGTTGTTAACGGCCTTGATGAAGCAAAAAAAGTTGCCGGTGAAATTTTTGGTATGCAGTTGGTTACCCATCAGACTGGAGCTGAAGGCAAGAAAGTCCAGCGTCTCTTGATCGAAGAGGGGATGGATATTAAAAAAGAGTACTACTTCGGGATTGTGGTTGATCGGGCAAGTGAGTGTCCGGTAATTATGGCAAGTACTGAAGGCGGGATGGAGATCGAAAAAGTTGCAGAAGAGACTCCGGAAAAAATTATTAAGGAGTTTATCGACCCAGCTTTGGGTTTGCGTCCCTTTCAAGCGACTAAGATCGCTTACGGGCTTGGCTTTGAGGGTAAGGCAGTACGTCAGGCCAGTGCTTTGTTTATGAATCTTTATAAGGTTTTTGAAACAAGAGATTGTTCGATGGCTGAGATAAATCCATTGATTGAAACTGGAGACGGCCGGGTTCTTGCTCTTGATGCCAAGGTTGATTTTGATGACAATGCCTTCTATCGTCATAAAAATATCTGGCCTGAGCTTAGAGATCTGGATGAAGAGGATCCTTTAGAGATAGAAGCTTCAAAATTTGGCCTAAACTATATCAAGCTTGATGGTGAAGTCGGTTGCATGGTTAATGGTGCCGGTCTCGCGATGGCGACGATGGATATTATCAAATTGTCCGGGGCTGAACCGGCAAACTTTCTTGATGTCGGTGGCAGTGCAAATGCTGAGTCGGTTGCCAATGCCTTTCGGATTATTCTTTCTGACCCCAATGTTAAGGCAGTCCTCGTTAATATCTTTGGCGGGATTGTTCGTTGTGACCGGATTGCCAACGGTATTATCGAAGCCACAAAAATGGTTGATATAAAGGTTCCTCTGGTGGTTCGTCTTGAAGGTACTAACGCTGAAGAGGCGTCAAAGATTCTTGAAGAATCTGGTATCGAAATGACCGTTGCCCGTGGCCTTTCTGATGCAGCTAAGAAAGTTGTTGCCGCTTTTAAATAGATGGCGTTGTAAAAAGTTCTGATCTACTGCATCTTGTATATCGAAATTTTTACTTAGCCATCCCGTTTTTTTTACGGGGTGTCAAATTTAAGGAGATAGTAGTAATGGCTATTTTAGTTAATAAAGATAGTAAAATTGTCGTACAGGGGATAACTGGCAGCGAAGGGACGTTTCATGCCCAGCAGTGTGTTGCTTACGGTACCCAGGTGGTTGCTGGGGTCACTCCCGGAAAAGGCGGCCAGAAAATGGATGAGGTCCCGGTATTTAATACAGTTGATGAGGCTGTCAAAGCGACCGCTGCCAATGTCTCTTTAATTTTTGTGCCGCCGCCGTTTGCAGCTGATGCAATTATGGAAGCGGTTGATGCCGGGATTGACCTTGTTGTCTGTATCACTGAAGGGATTCCGACTCTCGATATGCTTAAAGTTAAAGCCTTTATGAAGGGTAAAAAAGCCCGGATGATTGGTCCAAACTGCCCTGGAATTATTACCCCTGATGCCGCAAAAGTTGGGATTATGCCGGGTTTTATCCATAAGGCGGGAAAAGTTGGGGTTATCTCTCGTAGTGGTACCCTGACCTATGAAGCAGTTGCTCAGCTGACTGAAAGAGGTCTCGGCCAGTCGACCTGTATCGGTATTGGCGGTGATCCGATCATCGGCAGCCAGTTTATTGATCTTTTGGCTCTTTTTGAAGAAGATCCTGATACCGATGCGGTGGTTATGATCGGTGAGATCGGCGGTAGTGCCGAAGAGGAAGCGGCCCAGTTCGTCAGTGACAATATGACCAAACCGGTAATCGGTTTTATTGCCGGCCAAACTGCACCTCCAGGCCGCCGTATGGGCCATGCCGGAGCCATTATTGCCGGCGGTAAAGGTACCGCAGCCGAAAAAATGGCTGCTATGACTAAAGCCGGAATTTACGTCGTCAAAAGTCCGGCTGATATTGGTGAGACTGTAGTTAAGGCCTTAGCTCGTTAGTGACATAGATTACATTATATCTGATTTACACCAAAAAACCCCGGCTCTGACCGGGGTTTTTTGTGAATGATTGTTCTTTGTCATTATGCACAACCTGTGTTGTATAATATTTACCAGATGACCTCTATATCGTATTTTTTTAGTTGAGAATCAGCACTAATCAGGGTCATTTGTTCGGTTTTTGCCTGAGCAATAATTATCCTGTCAAAGGGGTCGCGATGATGAAAAGGAAGTTCACCTAGATAGTTGCAGTGTTTTTGAGTGATCGGTAGAAATTTGATAAAATTATTCCGTAGTTCTCTGTCGATAATTACAGACCAGCGATCAGCCAACTCCAGCTTGCCGATGCTGATTTTGATAGCAATTTCCCAATATCCTGCCATACTGAAATAAAGATTATTTGTCGGTTCAAGAAAAATCGAGCAGGCTTGTTTGCTTAAGCGCGAATCTCCACTGAGTAACCACAGGATAATTTGGGTGTCGAGTAAAACATCCATCAGGTATAGTCCTTGAAATCATCAAGTGGCTCATTGAAGTCATCATCCATTCGGACGATCAACCCTTTGGCACTTCCTATCTTGCGTTGTCGTTTGACTTCGGGAAGAACCGTAAGGCGAATCAACGGTTGTTGGTTTTTAGCGATTATAACCTCTTCTCCTGAGAGGGCTTCCTGAATCAACCTAGAGAGGTTGGTTTTTGCTTCATGGATAGTAACCTGATGCATAATACCCTCCCAAAAAAATAATTCCATTAGCACTATGACTAACCTAGTTAGCCAACAACTGTATGTCAAGAAGTTTTTGGTGAAGTGAAAGGATTGAGCAGTTCAATGCCCGAATAAAACTGCCAGCTGTTTAAATCTTCAGAGTAGATCACATCACAATCTCCATACTCTGCTGCACAGATTATTGAGGCGTCCCAAAAGCTAATGCGGTATGCAATTTTCATCTCAATGCAATGTTTATGTTTGCTGGCCTTTTTTTCGCCTGGCTCTCTGATTTTGTTTCCATCCGGATGATCTATGTCATTGGTAGTGTTGTTTATATGTTGACCGCCTTTTATGCCTTGAACAATAAATCATTGCATGAAAGTAAAATGTAGCCCTATAGTTACCGTACATCGTACAGCTGTAGCATCAGCAAATCAATTCTGTAGATTGTTAACATAAATTATAAATTTGGTTTGAAAAGTTTTGATCAGTGTGGTTAAAGACGTTGTCATAGTTTGGCGTACGCTTAACTCAAACTATATATTCTCAAAGGCATCAATGTTAAGATGAATGAAAAAAACCAAATAGCAGTATCCATGGGCAGAGTTGCCCTGGCAAAGCCGGTGCAAAGACGTTTGCTGATACCGCTGACGGTTGTGTTACTGTTATTGGTCGCAGGTTTTAGTTTTACCTTGGTCAGAATACAACAGCGTAATCTTGATCAAGCCAGCCAGCAGGTATTAAAAAAATCTTCGGAAAAATTGAGCAAATCGCTGATTATCCAGGCCCAGAGTCTAGATGCACTGGCAAAAGTTTTTGCGCTGGAGAAAAAACTTATTGAAGCGCTGCAAGTCCAAGATCGCGAACGTCTGCTTGTTGGTTATCAAGAGATCTTTAGTCAGCTTCATGAAGAACATGGGATCACTCATTTCTATTTTCATCGGCCTGACCGGGTCAATATTCTGCGTCTCCATAACCCCGATAAATATGGTGATCTCATTGTCCGCTTCACTGCTCTCGAAGCTGAACGGACTCGCAATACTAGTGCTGGTATCGAGTTAGGGCCCTTGGGCACGTTCACGTTGCGGGTGGTACATCCGGTTCTGGTCAATGATCAACTTATCGGTTATCTCGAATTAGGCAAAGAGATCGAGGATATCCTGGACGACATTCACGATGAATATCAGGTTGAATTGGCAGTGGCAATTCGTAAAAGTGCACTTGATCGTTACAAATGGGAAGCTGGCATGAAGATGCTGGGCCGTGAATCTAACTGGAATCGCTTTTCGAATGCTGTGCTTATCTATTCATCTCTATCTCGATTTCCGGCAGAATGTGTGGATTTAATTGATCATGCTGAGCATGAGCACGAAGATGCAAATCTCGAATCAGAGTTTAACGGCAGGTCGTGGCGTATCATGTTGTCGTCACTAACAGATGTTTCCGGGGCTAAGGTCGGTGGCCTCTTTGTCTTCAACGATATTACTATGGAGAAGGCTGAATTTGTCAAGACTTTAACCATCATTACACTCTTTTGCCTCTCTCTGCTGGCCGGGCTTTTGGTTTTTCTTTATCTCATCTTACAAAAAACGGATAACGGAATTCGTCTTCAGCAAGTTGAACTTGAACAACAGACTGCCATTGCCCAGCAAATGGCGGCTGAGGCTGAAATGGCAAATATGGCCAAAAGTATGTTTTTGGCTAACATGAGCCATGAGATCCGTACCCCCATGAATGGGGTTATTGGTATGTCCGGCCTTTTGCTCAATACTGATTTGAGTGATGAACAAAGATCTTATGCCGAAACCGTGTGCTCAAGCGGAGAAGCATTGTTATGTTTGATTAATGACATCCTCGATTTTTCTAAAATAGAGGCCGGCAAACTTGACATGGAGATACTTGATTTTGATTTACGTTCTCTGCTCGATGATTTTGCCAAGATGAGTGCTTCCAAGGCTCATGATAAGGGTTTGGAGTTTATTTGCGCTGTAACGCCAGGAGTTCCAACTTTTCTTCAGGGTGATCCGGGGCGCTTGCGTCAGGTTCTCATTAATCTGACTGGCAACGCGATAAAATTTACAGAAAAAGGTGAAATTGTTGTGCGTGCCAGCCTGAAAGAGGAAACCGACGAAAATGTTGTGGTGCGTTTCTCGGTATGTGATACTGGTATCGGGATTCCCCACGACAAGCAGGAGTTGCTGTTTCAGCAATTTACCCAGGTCGACGCTTCAACCACGCGTAAATATGGTGGTACAGGCTTGGGTTTGGCCATATCCAGGCAGTTATCAGAAATGATGGGTGGTGAAATTGGGGTTATCAGTCACGTGGGGCAGGGCTCGGAGTTCTGGTTTACCGCCAACTTCCGTAAATCGTCCAAAAAACAACCCACATTGTCACCAATTGAGAACCTTCACGATGTGCGTATCCTTATAGTTGATGACAACGCCACTAATAGAGAAATCCTGATGGTTCAATTTAAGGCATGGGGGGCGCTTTCGGATGAAGCTCCGGAGGCTGTCACGGGGTTGCGCATGTTGCGTGAGGCTGCTATTGCGAAAAAACCTTATCGAGTAGCTGTGCTTGACTTGCAGATGCCGGATATGGATGGAGTGGAGCTTGGCAAAATCATTAAAACTGACGCCACTCTAAGCAAAACCTCGCTCATGATGATGACATCCTTGGGGGAAAGGGGTGATGCTCAGCTCTATAAGGAGATTGGCTTTTCTGCCTACCTGACCAAACCTGTACGTCATTCTGAATTATTTGAAGCGCTTAAAGTCATTTTAACTGGTAAATCTTGTAAGTTTGAAAGAACAATAGTGACGCAACATTCGTTACAAGATATGCGGCCGGACAAAGTCAGCTTGCTCCTGGTTGAGGATAACATTGTTAATCAGAAAGTAGCTCTTGCCCTTCTGCGTAAATTAGGTTTATCTGCCGATGTAGCTGCTAACGGAATCGAAGCTGTTAAAGCTTTAGAGTTGACGTCCTATGATCTGGTGCTTATGGACGTTCAGATGCCCGAGATGGATGGGTATGAGGCCACTCGACAAATTCGCGACCCCGAATCTAAGGTTTGCAATCACAACGTTCCCATCATTGCGATGACTGCTAATGCCATGCTGGGTGATCGTGAAGCGTGTCTTGATGCCGGCATGAACGACTATCTTGCCAAACCAGTGAAACCTCAGGTTCTGGCCGAGATGCTGGATAAATGGCTGCCCGCTGAAATTAAATCTGCCACCCGCACATCAAAGTCTGAGGCCGGTACAGAGCAAAAAATGGCTGCCAATAAAGAGAACAGCTTGCCGGTTTTTGACAATGAGGTCATTCTGGAACATCTGATGGGTGACCATGAGCTCGCTCAAACAATTATTGCTGGTTTTCTGGAAGATATTCCGCAGCAGATTCAAACATTAAAAAAAGCTCTTGCCGCTACTGACATCACGCATGCAGAACGTCAGGCGCATACGATAAAAGGTGCATCCGCTAATGTTGGCGGCATGATTTTATCTGAGCTCGCCCGCACCATGGAGAAATCCGTCAGCCTTGGTGATTTGTGTGCAGCAAAAGCTAAGCTGCCCGAGCTTGAGAGCCAATTTGAACGGCTCCAAGAAGCTATGCAGGCCATCTATGGTTAGTGTGTAACCGACTGGTTTTCGGTCATGCAATAAATAAGCAAAAAAAGGAAAACTCATGAAAAATGATGATGTTCCGGTAGAAATCAACGATTCTCCGAGCCGAATTCTAATAGCTGAAGATGACCTGACATCGCGTAATCTCCTGATGGCCTTTTTAAAAAAGAACGGCTATGATGTAGTCGCGACTAGCAACGGTGTCGAAGCTTGGGCCGAGATGCAGAAGCCTGATGCGCCCAAGCTCGTTATTATTGATTGGATGATGCCGGAGATGGATGGGCTTGAGGTCTGTCGCCGTATCCGCGAAATTGAAACCACTGAACCACCTTACATTATTATGCTTACCAGCAGAGATGAAAAAACCTATATTATTGCCGGTTTTAGTGCTGGTGCTGACGACTATCTTGCCAAACCCTTTAACCCCGGAGAACTTCTGGCCCGAATTAAGGTTGGAGTGAGGCTCGTCAAAATGCAGGAGCGGTTAAATGCTCAAGTTCTGGAACTCCGCTTGGCCCTAGAGCATATCAAAACTCTTCAAGGTATTCTCCCCATCTGTTCATTTTGTAAAAAAATTCGCGATGATAAAGGGCTTTGGGATCAAGTGGAAACCTATATCAGTCAACATTCAGAGGCGGAGTTTACCCACGGTATCTGTCCCGAATGTATGAAAGAGCATTACCCAGAATATTGTAAAAATAAGCATTAGGGCTCTTTCAACAATTTTGTGCTTAATGAGGTAGTTTATATCGATGAGAAATAGAGAATCTATAAAGGCGCAACTTTTTGGAGAATCAGTGATTCGAGGGATGACCCGTCTTTGTCGTGAGTATGACGGAGTTAATTTGAGTCAAGGGTTTCCCGATTTTCCTGCGCCAAAACTCATTAAAGAGGCCGCTTGTAAGGCGGTAATGGCGGATGTTAACCAGTATGCGATTACCTGGGGGGCAGCCTCATTACGGGCAGCAATAGTCGCAAAGATGCAGACTTTTTATGGTATGCATGTTGACAGCGAAAGTGAAATCACGGTTACCTGTGGGGCAACAGAGGCGATGATATCAGCCTTGTTGGCCGTGGTTGATCCGGGTGATGAGGTGATAATCTTTGCGCCATTTTATGAAAATTATGGACCTGATGCAATTATTTGTGGTGCGATCCCCCGATATGTTCAACTTAATGCTCCTGATTGGAACTTTGACCGGGCCGAACTCGAATCTGCTTTTACGGATAAAACTCGAGCTATAATCATCAATACCCCGCATAATCCTACAGGCAAGGTTTTTTCACAGGCTGAATTAGAGATTATCGCTGAACTTTGTTGTCAACATGATGTCCTGGCAATTACCGATGAGATTTATGAACATATTCTTTACGACGAAGCCCAGCATCTGCCGCTGGCAACGCTACCAGGGATGGCCGAGCGTACGATTACTATTAATGGTATTTCCAAAACCTATAGCGTTACCGGTTGGCGCATCGGTTATTGTTTAGCGGCTCCAGAGATTACGGCTGGGATTCGTAAAATTCACGATTTTCTCACAGTTGGGGCCCCGGCTCCGCTGCAGGAAGCTGCGGCGGTCATGATGGGTTGTGATCGCGATTATTACACCAATCTGGCCGATTTCTATAGAAAAAAACGAGACTTTCTCCTGGATGTTCTGAACGCCGCTGGTTTTCGCTGTCAGATACCGCAGGGGGCCTACTATATTATGGCAGAGTTTCGGGCTTTAAGTGAGCTTAGCGACCTTGATTTTGCTCACTACTTGGTTAAGGAGAAGGGGCTAGCAACAGTCCCTGGGTCAAGTTTTCTACCGCCAGGGGAGTCTCATAGTGGTCAGGTTCGCTTCTGTTTTTGTAAAACTGATGCAACTCTACAGGCTGCGGCTAAATGCTTGCAGAGATTATAGATTTTTTTAATTTTTTAAGTTTCAAATCAGAAGCTACCTTTGATCCTGCATATGACTGTGAATGGTATCCCAGCGTAATATTGGCTGGCAACAAACCCGTCGTCGTCGGCTTTGATTGAGCCAATATACTTTTTGTCAAAAATATTGGTGAGTTCGATCTCAAAGTTGGCTTCTTTCAAACTAAATAGCGGGTCGAATTTATAGCCAACTTTCAGGTCTACCGTTGTGTGGTGGTCAATTTTTTCCAGATTATTAATATCTCCATAACGAGTGTCAGTATATTTTATTGAGGGAGCAATTGTAAACTTGTTGAAATTGTAGATGAATCCGGTCTTTAGCAAACCACGCGGGGTGTCAGGTAGATCGTTGTTTTTTATCTTCTTATTTAACTTAGCCTTGGCGATAGTTGCTTTTGTGTAACTTGGATTAACGTAAATCATCAGGTTGTCTGTAGGGAAAATATTTAATTCTAATTCAGCTCCTGTAACGGTTGCATCACCAATATTCTGATGGTAGTTGACACCGGTTTCTGGGTCGGTGGTGGCAAATAGCAGGTCGTGATGACGGGCGTAGAAGATGCTGGGGGTAAAGCTGAACCAAAGGTGTTGATAGCTGCAACCAAAATCAAAATTGTCTGAGGTTTCAAGCTTCCATTGGTCACAAATATCCTGAAGGGTGACTCCGGCAGCTTGAAATTTATCACGATTATTGCTGTAGGTCATTGCGATCGGAACATAAGCATACGGGCGCATGAAATTGCGCCCGTAATTAGCGTAAAACTCAAGCTCTGGAGAAACCGTTAAAGCAACACTTGCTGAGGGCAGCCATTTTTGATAGCTCGCTGTTTTAAGACTCATTTCAGTGTCGATACCAAGGTTATTGTTTAAAGCTCTACGGTATGAGTCTGGGGTAGTTTTATCGCTTAAGTAGGTGCGGCTGGCCGGTTCATTATAGTGAAAATATTTAATCCCGGCTTGGCAGGTTAGGAGGCCAAAAGTGTGGCTTAGCTGCAGGTAAGGTGCGTGGATGTGCCCAGAACCACGGTTTTCGGCAAGATAGGCCCAGCCAGCGTAGTTGCGCCCTTGGGAGGTTATCCTGTTTTTGCGGATATATTTTTCTAGATCATGGTTTTCGTACCAGTAGCCGGCATTGACTGAAAAATCGTCCCACTCTCCTTTATATTCGAGGCGACCTCCGAAACGTTGAGCGTCGACATATTTGTCAGCCCCGCCATCAATCCATTTTTTATCTTCAGTGGAGAGGTAATGTTTTAAGGAGAGAGTATGGTGCTCTTTGATGCGAAAGTTGAGATTCATGATCAGGTCGTTATTTTTTGTCTTTGTTCGGTGGTATTTGTAGTAATCTTGATCGGCAGAAGTTCCGGTCAACTCTTCAAGGTAGTCGAGATCGTGATAATTTGAAATCGAATTTGCCTGGCTGTAATTGAGACCTTTATAGAGGTCCTGTTCTGACTGGTTGTAGTTGTAAAAGAGTTCTAGGTTAAAGTTGTCCTTGATTTCTTGTTGAGCACCGACGGTTAAATGGTTGCGACCGCCAACCTCTCCGGCACCTTTCCACTTGTCAGCTTGAGTGTAAGACCCTGAAAGAAAAAACTTTCCTTGTCCAGGCAAAATTCCCGAATCAATTCGAAAAAATGTGCGCTTCAAATTGTTTGAACCAAGACACTGTTCAAACTGTAGTGAAAACTCTTCCTGGGGACGAATGAATTCTAGGGAAAATGAGCCTCCGCGATTACCGATGCCGCTGCTTACAGTAGCTGGGACTGCGCCTCGGTAGAGCTTAACGGCGGTCATGTTTTCAAGGTCGTAGATATAATCCCTGGGGCCGACACCCATAATGCCATAATTGGGAATGTCTTCAACCGTCATACTGCTGAACATGCTTTTGATCCCGCGCAAGCGCATGGTGGTTCCACCAATGCCAGTTGGATCACTGAGTTCGGAGTTGATGCCGGGCAATATTGAAAATGCCTGAAAAACACTGCTCAGGCCCCCTGCGCCAGCGAGTTTTAGGCCGGTGGAGGTAAGTTCATTGCTGGTGAATAGTGGTTTTCCGGGTTGGCTGGTGGGGGCTGCAGGTTGAGCTTTGACTGTGATTGATTCTAGCTGTGTTGCAACTGTAATTTCATTACTGCTCAGACATATTTGTGGGTTTAAACAAAAAGAGAATGAAAATATAGTTAAAAAAATTCCTATCTGTTTCTTTATCTGCATGCCGCCTCCTGAGTTACAGGGAAAGGGGTAATTTCAGTCGGCAATAAAAAACCACGAAAGCGGCTTTTGCTTACTCCTGTAAGCATTTTGCCGACCTTCGTGGTCAATGATGATGTTGGTGTTGCTAGCTGGGTTTTCTTAGCTATTTTTTTGTCGTATATAAGAATAAATCCAACCTTCATGGTTGTGGTGTCTGCGACAATGGGGCCTGTCTAATGTAAAATCGTACAAATGTCAATGATTTTTATATGACTATTTAAGCTCAGTAATTTACTAATATGATAGTGACAATCTCATAGGATTTGTGTTATCTTTGGGAATTGTTAGCTTCCAACGCAACAACTTTTTTAGCCACAGCCCCACACTGACTCACACAGACAAAAGGGTTTTGTCCGGGGTTGTCTGTGTGGGTCTGTGGCTAATTGTTGAAAATGACATAGAGTTATTTCTAAATATGTGTCTGAAACTGACGAGGTCTAAATTGCTGATCACCGATATGACAATGCCAGAATTTGTGGCTGGCCTGAAAGAGAGCCGGACAATTTTTTTACCTTTTGGCTCAACTGAAGAGCATGGCCAGCATTTGCCACTCGACACTGATACCATGCAAGTCTACGCCACCGTGAAGTCGGTGGCTTTAATGCGTAAGGTTTTTGTTGCGCCACCAGTTCATTATGGGATTTGTCGCAGCACTTCGGAGCATCCTGGGACCGTGAGCATCTCTTCAGATACATTCAGGGCGTTGGTGCGGGATTTGGTGCGCAGTTATTACTCTCAAGGTTTGCGAAATTTCATTCTAATTTCAGGGCATGCTGGCAAAACCCATATTGGTGCTCTGGTTGAGGTTGGTGAGGAGATGCTTAAAGAGTTTCCAGATATTCGTCTGGCTGTGATCAATGAGTACGATTTCTGCTATAGGGCCGGGCATGAGATTGTTGAGGTTGAGGGTGACTCGCATGCTGGAGAGGTTGAAACGGCGCGGATTCAATACCTTTTTCCTGATTTGGTCAAAGGTTCATCGCCGCGAGAGTTTCCCGATTTTCCGGACTATATTCTGGTCCGCAATAAACGGGCTTACTGGTCTGGTGGAGTTTGGGGTGACCCTAGTTTTGCCTCCCCGGAGAAGGGGGCAAAATTATGTCAGCTGAGCGCTGAAGCGTTAGCTGAATTTGTTGCAAAATTTGAAACTTTCAGCGAACGTTAGAGTGCGCTTGCCCGATTAATCCATAATTATCATTAATTGAGAAATAAAAAGTATGAGACTGATTGATTCACATTGTCATTTGAATTTAAGCGCTTTCAACGAAGATGTTGATGGTGCCGTAAAACGGGCTCGAGCTGTTGGGGTTGAGAAAATTGTGGTTGTCGGTACGGATCCGGCTGATTCGATACGGGCCTTGGAGTTAGCGCATCAATATCCCGAAATCTATGCCTCAGTCGGTATCCATCCGCACAATACCCAGGCCGCAAGTGAAACAGATTATGTGCGTTTATGGGCTCTGGCGGCTGATAGTAAGATTGCGGCATATGGTGAAATAGGTTTGGATTACTACCGTGACCACTCGCCAAAGCCGGTACAGAGGCGTGAGTTTGCGCGCCAGTTGAACCTTGCTGGAGAGTTGAAGTTGCCGGTAATTATTCATGATCGCGAGGCGCATCAGGAGGTCTACGATATTATCTGTGCCGAGAAAGGGTACCAGTATGGTGGGGTGATTCACTGTTTCTCTGCTGATGTTACTTGGGCCAAGCGTTTTGTTGATTTAGGTTTTGTCATCTCTATTCCCGGAACTGTTACATTTCCTCGTAGTCATCTCCAGATTGAGGTTGCGAAAAAGCTTAGTTTGGATGATCTTCTTATTGAGACAGACGCTCCTTTTCTGACGCCGGTACCATATCGAGGTAAGCGTAATGAGCCAGCCTATATCCAATATGTTGCTCAGGAGATCGCCTCTTTGCGTAATGAAGACCCGGAAGAGGTTGCCTCTGCTACCAGCCTAAACTGTGAGAGGGTTTTTAATCTAAATGGTTAGGGTGACACTTGTTGTGTCTGCCCTGTCTTTTTATTTCAACGTGTTACAAGTCATTGTTAAAGGATTAGTTGATGAAAAAATTTTTGCAGTTACCTTTACGCAAGTTTTTAAGTGTAGGTATAATTTTGTTGTTTTTTTTCTTGTCTTCAGCTTGGGCTGATTCGCTAATCAAGAAAGCCTCACCTGGTGAAGAAAAATCAGCGCTTGATAAAAGTCTGGTTTTGAAAAAGAGCGAGCAAGAGAAAATCCTGGGCCAGATTCGGCAGAAGTATAGCCGTGCTGAGGCTTTCAGCGGGCGTTTTACCCAGAAAACCACCTATGTTGACACTAATGAAACGACCTTGAGTATGGGGCGTATCTGGATTCAGGGGCCGGATAAGATGCGTTGGGAATATAAAATTCCAGGAAAGCAGCTCTTGGTCTCAGATGGTAAAACTATCTGGTACTACACTCCTGACCTCAATCAGGTAATGCTCGGTAAGGTCAAGGAAATTAAAGAGGCCCGAGTTTTAGTTAACCTTCTGGCAAAATTGAAACCTGTGCAAAAAGGGCTTCAACTTGAGTTGAATCGGACATCTGACCGGCTAGCGGTTAAACTCCAGCCCCAGATTGAAGATAAAGCACCGCCATTTAAAAGTTTGGAAATAATTTTTTCCGCAGCGGACTTAATGCTGAAGGAGACCCGGATGGAGGATCTGTTTGCCAACAAGATCGTTATTACTTATAAGTGGGAGAGTGGCCCAGATCCAACCCTGCCCGCTGCCCATTTTAGTTTTATTCCCCCGCAAGGGTGTGATGTCATGCCGTTAGGACAGTGATTATTTGTTGTAAAAGTTGAAAACAGGTTGACTTATTGAACGTGAGTCATTTAATTACGACAAAATTGTTAAGTTTTTTTGTGATCATTAAATTAGGAAAAAGGAGAAGTTAATGCCCTGGGAATATAATGGAGATGAAAACGGCAAAGATAAACAGCCGGCCGATATTGAGGATATAATCAAAAAGGTCTTTAATCGGGCCGGAAAGGGGGTGTCAAACGGGCCTCCGGGTGGGCCTTTGTTGTTGGTTGTGGTTCTTCTGGTAGGCTGGCTCGCAACTGGTTTCTATATTGTTGCCCCTGACGAACTCGGGGTGGTGAAGCGTTTCGGTGAAGCAATCTACACCACCAAATCCGGGCCGCACTGGCATATGCCAAAACCTATAGAGTCAGTTCTCAAGCCTAAGGTTACCCAGGTAAAACGCCTTGAAATTGGTTTTCGCACGGTCTCTTCAGGGTCTCCGGCTCGTTATCAGATGGTTCCGCGTGAGTCGATGATGTTAACCGGTGATGAGAATATAGTTAACGCTCAGTTTATTGTTCAATATCGGATAAATGATCCCATAGATTATCTTTTCAACATAAATAATCAGACTGCAACCGTTCGCGTCGCAACCGAAGCCGCTATGCGTGAAGTTGTGGGTAAGAATGATATTGATATTGTTCTGACCTCAGGGAAATACAAAATCCAGCAAGATTGTGAAAAGCGTCTCCAGGAGATCTTGGATAGTTATGATTCCGGGGTCTCAATTGTTGCGGTTCAGCTCCAGGACGTACACCCACCCAAGCAGGTTATTCAATCGTTTCAAGATGTTGCCAGTGCGAAGGAGAACAAAATTCGCATGATAAATGAAGCTGAGGGTTACAGTAACGAGATTCTGCCCAAAGCCCACGGTAAGGCAACAGAGATTATTAACCAGGCTTTAGCCTACAAGGCTGAGCTGGTCAACCAATCGACCGGTGACGCTGACCGCTTTCTGGCCAACTACACTGCCTACAAGCAGGCCCCGGAGATAACTCGGAAAAGGATGAAACTTGAGATGATGGAGAAGGTTTTGGACGATATCGACAAAATTATTGTTGACCCTAAGGTCGGTAGATCGATATTGCCGCTGCTACCGTTAGAGACTCGAACTTCTAAGGGTGGGTCACAATTTAAAATCGGGGGGGCTGAATAATGAAAATTGCCAAACCAATTTTGATTTTACTGGTAGTTGTTTTATTCATTTTCTACAATGGTCTTTTTATTGTCGACCAGACTCAGCAGTCGTTGATTCTGCAGCTTGGGAAACCGGTTAAGGTTATTAAAGATCCCGGACTAAAATTTAAGATTCCTTTTATGCAACAGGTTATCTCCTTTGATCGACGCCTGTTACATTATGATGCAGCCCCGGCTGAGGTCATCACCAGTGATAAGAAAAACCTGGTTATCGACAACTACTCAAAATGGCGGATTGTTGATCCACTGAAATTTTACCAGTCGGTAAGAACTGAAGCTGGGGCTCAATCCCGTCTCGATGACATTATCTATTCTCAGCTCCGGGTCGAACTTGGTAAAGAGACTTTAAATGATATTGTCTCCAAGGTTCGCGAAGAGATCATGCACGTAGTTACAGAACAGAGCAATAAATCTGCAGCTGAGTATGGGATTGAAGTGGTGGATGTGCGGATTAAAGCCGCTGACCTTCCGCGTGAGAACGAGAAACATGTCTTTACGAGAATGCAGGCTGAGCGCCAGCGTCAGGCCAAGAGTTATCGTTCAGAAGGGGAGGAGAAAGCGATGAAAATTCGTTCTCAGGCTGATAAAGAGCGTACCATTATCCTCTCT
>DAOWHJ010000131.1 GCA_030641485.1 Pseudomonadota bacterium | reverse complement strand
ATTGACCCTTGAACACCACTCTTTCTCGCTTTTCTCCTTACTCGATACGATACGAAAGACCATGCAAACCTTAGCCGATGAAAAAGAGGTATCATTTCAGATCGAGGTGGAGTCTGACACTGTTCCTGATCATCTCAAAGGGGATGAACTTAGGCTACGCCAAATTCTAATTAATCTGGTCAATAATGCGATAAAGTTTACAGATAAGGGGTCGATAAAATTTGAGGTCAAGTTGTTAGCGCAACCATCTGACAACCCTAAACCCATCCTTAATTTTTCGGTAACCGATACCGGTATCGGTATCCCCGCGGAAAAACTTCTGCACATCTTTGACAATTTCAGCCAAGCCGACAGCACCACTGCGAGAAAGTATGGGGGTAGCGGACTCGGATTGGCAATCTCCAAGCAGTTGGTTGAAATGATGGGAGGTAGCTTAACCGTGGTCAGTGAGGTCGGCAGCGGCTCAATTTTTTCTTTTTTCATTCAACTGGAAACAGAAGTTGGACCGACGCCGATGCTAGTTGAAAAAGAAGAAAACCTGAGTTCAACCCACGCCACAATTCTGTTGGTTGATGATCACCCACTTAATCGTAAACTCGCCTTAATGGTTCTCGAAAAAGCTGGCCATCAAGTATCTTTAGTTGAAGAGGGTCAACAAGCGTTGGAAGTTCTAGCTGAAAACAGCTTTGATCTGGTTTTGATGGATCTCCAGATGCCGGTGCTTGATGGCTACCGTACAACTGATATTATTCGCGCGGCTGAGGCTGGAGCAGACATCTCGGAAATCCCACCGGAGATCAGCCAAAAACTTCATGAGCGTTTGGCCGGCGGCCATCTGCCAGTCATTGCGTTGACCGCCCATGCAATGTCGGGTGATCGGGAAAAATGTCTACGTGCCGGCATGGATGATTACCTGACCAAACCTTTTGCGCCGAGTGAGATATTCACCCTTATCAATCGTCACCTGCCGCTGTCACAAAAGCGGACGACAGCAAAGAAAACAACGCTCACGGTCTCATCCGAAAACCATTTTGCAGAAAATGAAAAAGTTGGCTCTACTTTGCCAGAGACTGTTCACCAACACCTCAAAAAAGAGTATCAGCTCGAGGATGAACAGATAAAGCAGTTAATCGGAGTCTCCCGGAAAAACTTACATAAAAACCTGGAGCTTTTAAACAAAGAGTATGAAGTCGAAAACTTTGTCGGTATTGAGCAGAATGCCCACGCTTTAAAAGGAATTCTTTTAAATCTGGGTCTCAAAGTCCCAGCTGAATATGCGCTGAAAATTGAGCGTGAAGCTTTGTCTAAAAACGCAACCAACTGCCAGAAACTGATGAATGATTTGCAAGAGCATCTAAGCGACTGGGTAAATCATGGGAAATAAACGAATGTTGATTTTAATTGTTAATGATGAGCCCGAGGACAGTCAATAAATGAAAACCGGATACTCCATTAATCATGTAACCACCATCCTGCTGCTTGCCTGGACCCTGATATTTGGGCTGTTACTGTTACTCTCCAACAGCCATTTAAAGCAGACAACCAGAGAGATTGCACTCTCTCAAGCCCAGGCCCATTTCAATAAGGATGTTGCTTTCAGACAATGGACGGCCAGCCATGGGGGTCTCTATGTTCCGGTGGACAAAGAGACCCCTCCGAACCCCTATCTCTCACATATTGCTACCAGAGATATAAACAGTCCTGACGGCACCAAACTAACCTTGATGAACCCGGCTTATGCGGTGCGCCAATTAAATGAGCTGTTCACCGAAAATTACGGGGTCACCGGCCATATAACCAGCCTCAAATTAATGCGGCCCGAAAATGCTCCAGACCGATGGGAAGAGGTCGCTCTCCATAGATTTGAGACGGGTACCAAATTGGTCTCAGAATTTACCGCCATTGCCGGAAAACCCTACCTGCGCCTGATTATGCCCTTAATGATTAAACCCGGCTGTTTGAAATGCCACGCTCATCAAGATTATAAAGTTGGTGATGTTCGAGGTGCTATCGGGGTAGCCCTGCCCATGACTTCACTCTATAACAAGGAAAAACAGTCCCAACTCATGTTGGCAATTTCATTAGTCAGCCTCTGGTTCCTAGGCCTCAGTCTGCTCTTGTGGGGCAGTAAAAAACTCAGGCAAGCCTATCGTGAACGAGATAATACCTACGAAAATATGGAGACATTACTGACTGAACGTACGGCTCATCTTCGCGAAGCCATCAACAAAGCCGAGACCGCAAACCAGGCCAAAAGTGAATTTCTGGCGACCATGAGCCATGAAATCCGCACCCCGATGAACGCCATTATTGGCTTTGTTGAATTGACTCTGGACAGTGAACTTAGCCCCAACCAGGCAAATTACCTGAACAAAGTCCAAATCGCCTCAACTTCTCTGCTGGCTATTATTAACGATATTCTCGATTTCTCCAAGATCGAAGCGAAAAAACTCAGCCTTGAGCAGATCGGGTTCAGCCCACAATCACTCACCGACAAAATCTCCGCCCTCTTCTCCCAGCGGGCCTCTGATAAGGGGCTGAAGCTGGTCTGTAATTTAGACAACCGCTTGCCTAAAGTTTTGCAGGGAGATCCCAACCGTCTCCACCAGATTCTATCTAACCTAATCACCAATGCCATAAAATTTACCGAAACAGGTACCGTTGAGCTGCGGGTTGAAGAGCTTGTCCGAAAAATGGCAACTGTCAAAGTCAAATTTTCGGTTATTGATAGCGGCATTGGCATTGACAATGAGATCATAGGTGAAATTTTTACCGCTTTTTCTCAGGCCGACAGCTCGACCACCAGAAGATACGGTGGTACCGGCCTAGGCCTCAGTATCTGCAAGCAACTGGTCGAACTCATGGGCAGCTCCATAGAGCTTGAAAGCAAGCTTGGTCAGGGTTCGGATTTTTCCTTTAGCCTTGATCTGCCCATCGGCGATGAGAGCCATATGGTTGCTTCAGCCAGACCCTGCTGAACTTGCTCAAACGTAACCATCAAAGTTTATGCACTCATAAACCTGCATAAACCGGGTACACAATCCCGATTTCCTCTGGAGAATCAGGTGTCCCCAGTTTATGCTAAATTTACCATAGTCCAAACAACAAACTAGTGAGCTCTATCATGTCGATTTTTCGTAAAATATTGCTGCTGACAACCTTGTCCCTCTCGCTGGTACCCCCAGTCGCTGCGGCCCCGGTCGAGACTCATGCTAATAATATCCTTTTCTGGTGTCCTCTGCTGGTCATGGCGTTGGTGACCCTCTTCACCATGTTATGGAACCACCGCCTCCGGCAACAGGTGGCTGAACGCACCGCCCAATTACAACCTAACCAAGAGCTGCAACTAGGTCAGTCTCAAGCTCAAGGCATACTTGATGCTATTGCTGAAAGCGGGATAGGTCTGGTTGTTATTGATTCCGACTATAAAATTCGTAAAATGAATCCCGTAATGATCAATTGGTTTGGCGATCAGGTTGATAAACTCTGCTACCGTGCGCTTCATGGCCTGGAACAACCGTGCTCAAATTGTCATAAAGAAAATGTCGTTCAACGGGGAGAGACGGTTACCTATAGTCACAAAGAGAGTAATGGCCGCACCTATGAGGTTGTCGCCACCCCGATTTGCAACCATGATAACAGCATCTCTGATATGGAGATATTTCGGGACATTACCAGCCGCATAAAAACGCAACATGATTTAGAGAGTAATCGCCTTCAACTAAATCTTGTTATGGAGGCCGCAAACCTCGGTTATTGGGACTGGCGACCGCTGAATGACGATCTTTTTACCAATGATATTTTCCTCACCATGCTGGACTATGCTCCTGATGCCTTCCCCGAGACTACCGAACGCTGGTCAACACTGGTCCATCCTGATGATCTTGACGCGGCGGTTAAATTTTTGCAACCCTTTCTTGATGGTGATGATAGCCTTTATCGTACTGAATTTCGTATGCGAAATGCTGATGGTCAATGGTGCTGGGTTCTGGATGTTGGACGAGTGGTTGAACGCAACCCAGAGGGTCAGGCAGCTCGTTTAATCGGAGTGCATATTGATATTACCGAGAAAAAGCAGGCGGAACTAGAACTGATCGAATCCCGGCAACAGGCCAATATCGCCAATCAGGCCAAATCTGATTTTCTCGCCAATATGAGCCATGAAATCCGGACCCCAATGAATGCCATCATCGGCATGTCCCAACTTACCCTTGAAACAGATCTCAAACCCGATCAGAAAAACTATATTAGCAAAGTCCACTCCTCGGCTGAAGCTCTACTCGGCATTATTAACGGAATTCTTGATTTTTCTAAAATCGAGGCGGGTAAACTGGATCTCGAACAGGTCGATTTCACTTTGCAATCCGTGATTGACGATGTGCAGATGCTCATCGTTTTAAGAGCTGAAAAAAAGGGACTGAAACTAACTGCAGATATAGCCGCAGAGATTCCCAAAACCCTGAAAGGTGATCCCCTGCGCCTGGGACAAATTTTGATCAACCTCACTGGCAATGCCGTCAAATTCACAACTCATGGCGAGGTGAAAATCAGTGTCAACCTGATTGAGGCGCATGAAGAGGGAGTTACCCTGCACTTTTGTATCTCAGACACAGGTATCGGCATAAGCGAAGCAGATCAGGGTAAACTGTTTAAATCTTTTAGCCAAGTTGATAGTTCCACTACGCGCAAATTTGGTGGAACCGGGCTGGGACTGTCAATTAGCAAAGAACTGATTGAGTTGATGGGCGGAAGCACCTGGCTGGAGAGTGAAATCGGCCGGGGATCACGCTTTTCATTTTCCATCCCATTGACTTTGGGTAAGGCCGAACGGGTGGTCACAAAACCGCTAGAACAGTTTGAAGATCTGGGGCTGCATGGAGCAAAGATTCTGTTGGTCGATGATAATGAGCTGAACCTAGAACTCGCGATTGCGCTACTTGACCGTGAAGGAGTATTGGTCACCTCAGCCAGAAACGGCCAGGAAGCCCTTGATCTGATGCAAACGAAGTCCTTTGACGGCATCTTAATGGATCTGCAAATGCCGGTAATGGATGGCTACATGGCAACGCGTGAGATCAGAAAACTCCCGCAAGGCAAAACCCTACCCATCATTGCCATTACTGCTAACGTTAGAAACGAAGACCGGGAAAAAGCAGCAGCAGCAGGCATGAACGATCACATTGGCAAGCCTTTCAGGAAACATGAAATGCTTCGCACCATGGCTCGCTGGATTACACCATCATAGGTGCCGCAGTTAGCTCAACATTTAGAGACGCTTTGTTTTAATTGGTGTTTGTTTTAATTTTACTCTTGTTGTCACAAAACATTACCAGATTCAACCATTGCATTATAAAGGGGTTTATCACGTTTACATGTCTGATATTGTTCTGGTTCAGCCCCCAATTGAGGATTTTTTTCTAACCGCCAAGCGAACTATCCCTTATGGTCTGGCCTGTATTGGAGCCAGCCTTGAGAAAAATGGTTTTTCGGTTGCGATTATCGATGGTCTGGCGACAAATAAAAGTAGAACCCGGCCCTGGCCGAATGAAATGATGTACCTTGCGCCCCATTTCGGCAAACCCGACACCTCACCATTTGCGCTGTTTCACAACTACAAACATTTCGGTTACAGCTTTGCTCATCTGGGAAAACTGGTCCACCAGTCGGGAGCCTTCCTGGTGGGTATCTCAGCCCTTTTTACGCCCTACCACGAAAGCGCTCTCAAGGTTGCAGTTGCGATCAAAAAGCAGCACCCCAATTGCCACATCGTCGTTGGCGGCCACCATGCCACGGCTATGCCAGAGATGGTCATGGCCTGTTCAGCGGTTGATTATGTTATCCGGGGCGAAGGCGAGCTGGCCCTGCCCCAACTAGCTAAACTTCTCCAAGATGGGGAAAGTGATGATCTGGATCGACTAGGCAAAATTCCAGGGCTGGTTTTACGACGCCAAGACGGCACTCTAAAACTTGGCAAGCCCGCGATCATAACTAACCCTGACTCTTTGCCCTTACCGGCAACCCACCTATTGAAACAGTCATTCTACCGGCGTAAACAACAAGGAAGTGCGGTCATCATGGCCAGCCGGGGTTGTCCTCTACATTGTAGCTATTGTGCCGTTAGTGCTGATAGCGGGCTACCATACCGGAGAAGAGGGGTCGCATCGGTTCTGCTTGAGATTGAGCGGGCCGTTTTGAACGAAGATGTCGGTTTTATCGATTTTGAAGATGAAAACCTGACAATTAATCGGGCCTGGTTCATGGAGTTGATGGCCGGAATTTTAGTTTTACGAAAGCTCAGAAATTTTGAGCTCCGAGCCATGAATGGACTCTATCCACCAAGTCTTGATGAAAAGATGATTATCGCCATGCGTGATGCCGGATTTCAAACTCTCAATCTGGCGGTCGGCAGTTTCAACAAAAAACAACTTAAACAGTTTCAGCGCCCCGACGTTGGTAAAGCCCATAGCCAGGTCCTGAAACTTTGCCAAAAACACGGCCTTGAGGCAGTTTCCTATATTATCGCTGGGGCCCCCGGACAACCGGCAGAAACGACTCTAGATGATCTTTTGCACCTGAGCCAACAAAACAGCATCATCGGACTGTCGGTTTTCTATCCCGCTCCTGGCAGCCTTGATTTCAAGCGGGCTTCAGAACTTGGCATTTTACCGCCAAAACTCTCTCTGATGCGTTCCAGTGCGATCCCCATAGATCACACGACAACCCGTTTAGAAAGTGTAACCCTACTGCGTTTGAGCCGCATAATCAATTTCATCAAATTACTCGAAAAAGATCAGCTTTCCCTGCCCGCACCCCAATCTTTTGACAGCAATTTTGATCTTTCAGTTTATCCAGAGCGCACAGAGAAGGGACTTTTGCTCCTCAGTTGGTTTTTTGCTGATGGCATTATTCGTGGAATCACCCCTGAAGGTGAAATTTATGAACATCCAACGAGTCTGGCTTTAACCCATAAGTTTCTCCAGGAGTTGACCAGATCAGGTGGCAAATATGCCGGGATTGCTGGAGCTCGTAGTTAAGTCACATCGAAAATTGGCGAACTTTGCTGTCGCCCCCATAAACGGGGTCACATCTTGACAAAAACTTCACTCTATCTCGGGCGGGATCAATTCTCGACGAAAGGTTTTAGAATGCATTACTATTGCAATCAAATTCATCTTATGCGATAATAATGAGTTTTCCAGTACAAGAATCATTTCAGCGACTGCAAAATAATAACATGACCGACAGGAGTATCATGCCACCCCCCAGACCGTGCCCGTCTTGCACTAAGCCGGTCAATCCAAAAAGCAGGTATTGCCCCCATTGTGGCCAGGAGAATCGGATTGCCGATGCCTCCGTGGACCCTTTCTGCCCACGTTGCGATATCCCCTTGGAACCCCACGATTATCGTCATAATGATGCTATGATCTGCCCGGAGTGTTCAGGTCTATGGCTTGATCGGATTGAGTTTGAATATCTGACCTCTGAACGCGAGATCTACCAAGACCAGAGCCTGCCGAAAAGCTACCAACGACCGACCCTGCAAACCGAAAGCGGTTACCTTAACTGTGTTCGTTGCAATACCCCGATGACAAAAAAGAACTTCAAGCAGATATCAGGGGTAATGATTGATATCTGCGGTGATCACGGCATCTGGCTTGATGTTGGTGAAATGGAAACCATCCGTTCATTTATTGCCAACAGTGGTCTCGACAAAGCCCAAGACCATCGGATTGAGCACAGCAACATTGAAATCAAAGAACTCGCCACCCGGGTTCATGAAGTTGAATTTACCCAGAAGGTGCTCCATTTTTTTAATTTCAAATACTGGCTGTTTAAGATTTTTTAACAGCTTAAAGTTCCCCACCAAGAGACTTGCATTCAAGGATTTTATGCGGTAAACTGGGAACGAATAATTCAAAAAATTGCTTTTGCAAGAATCACCGTACCGGCCATAACCTGTGGCTAAAAACACTTTCCGGCGCTGCCGAATTCAGGAAACTAT
>DAOWHJ010000156.1 GCA_030641485.1 Pseudomonadota bacterium | reverse complement strand
TTCGCCTACGCAAATTCAATGCGATCTTCTTCTAAGAGGCACCCACAGCGGCCAAAACTGTAAAAATCACCCTGACCAGCCGTAATAAAAAAGATGATAATGCCATTCCGATGTGCGGCTTTCCCCACCATGCCGCGACCGGCTATATCGCCACCCTAGTTAACGCTGGCCATAAAGTTGTTGTCTGTGACCAGGTTGAAGACCCCAAACAAGCCAAAGGGCTGGTGCGCCGGGAGGTCACCAAAATTGTCACTCCAGGGGTCAATCTTGAGAGTGAGACCCTAGCCCCTGAACAAGATAATTTTCTTGCCGCCATCACTTTTCAACCGAAAAAAAATTTCCTTGGCGGCCTCAGCCTGCTCGATGTCAGTACCGGCAAATTCAAGGTCACCGAACTCGTTGATTTAGAGGCCCTACTTGATGAACTCGGACGTAATGAACCGACCGAAATTCTTTTACCATCCCCCAAAAACGGCCGTGAAGCTGAGTGGCAGCAGGAGATCAAAGAACAGTTCAACCGGGCCCATTTCACCCTGCGCCCAAAAAGTGATGCACTCTCTAAAGAGCAAAGCCTGGAACTACTCTGTCAACACTTTGGCACTATTGGTCTTGATGGTTTCGGGGGCCAACACCTAAGCATTGGCATTGAAGCCGCAGGAACCGCCTTAGCTTATGCCAAAGAGACCCAGAATAATACTGATTTAAATCATATCCAATCTCTAACCGTCTATCGACCCGGCAATTTCATGCAGATCGACCGCAACGTCATCTTGAACTTGGAACTACTTTGCACCATCCAGGAACGGAGTAAAGCGGGAAGTCTGATCGGGGTCTTGGATCGCTGTCAAACCAGCATGGGCAGTCGCCAGTTAAAAGAGTGGCTCCTATTCCCGCTACTTGACCAACAACTTATCGAGCAGCGTCTTGATGCGGTTGAGATTCTGTTTGAGGAGAAACGCTGTCGACTTGAACTCATGGGCCACTTAAAAAAACTCTATGATCTCGATCGCCTTGCGGGCCGCTTAGCGGCAGGTCGAGCCACCGGCCGTGATCTTTTAAGCTTGAAGGATTCATTGAACCTTATCCCTGAAATAAAGAGACTCCTCACCAACCTGCCTCTGCAACCGGCTCTGATAAATCGCGCCTTAAACGACCTGCATGACCTTAAGGAGCTCACTGAAACCATCACCGCAACCCTACTTGATGACCAGCCGGTCCTAATCACCACCGGCCAAATTATCCGCGATGGTATTAACGCCCAACTTGACGAGTTGCGTGCAATCAGTAAAAACGGCAAACAGTGGCTTATTGAATATGAGAAAAAAGAGAAAGAAAGAACCGGCATCAACGGACTCAAAGTCCGTTTCAACCGGGTTTTTGGCTACTATATAGAGATCACTAAGAGAAATCTTGAACAAGTTCCAGATGAGTATGTAAAGCGCCAGACCTTAACCAATGCCGACCGCTTTATAACGGAAGAGTTGAAAGAGTATGAAGAAAAAATCTTAGGGGCCCAGGAAAAAATCAACTTAATTGAACACGACCTTTTTCTCAAACTGCGTGATCAGGCTTGCCTAAAACTGAAAGAGATTCATGAATCGGCCCTGCGCCTAACCCTTTTTGATGTTTTAAGTGCGCTCGCCGATGTCGCTGACGAACACCACTACTGCCGCCCCGAAATCATCACGGACAAGCAGCAACTTGAAATCAATGAGGGCCGTCATCCGGTAATTGAGACCCTAACTGAAAATTTTGTCCCCAATAACACCTCATTGAATGATAAAAATGAACAATTATGGATTATAACAGGTCCCAACATGTCGGGAAAATCAACCTTCATGCGCCAAAATGGACTTTTTGTGCTGATGGCCCAGATGGGCTCTTTTATCCCGGCCGCAAGTGCCCGCGTAAGCATCTTTGACCATATCTTTACGAGGGTCGGCGCCTCAGACAACCTGGGACGAGGGCTCTCAACCTTCATGGTGGAAATGACTGAAACGGCCCGAATCCTCCATCAAGCAAGCTCAAAAAGTCTAATCATATTAGATGAAATCGGTCGCGGAACCAGCACCTTTGACGGCCTGAGCCTGGCCTGGGCTATTGCGGAAGAGATTCATGAAAATTCCGGCAGCTTAACCCTCTTCGCCACTCACTACCATGAACTTACTGAACTTGAGCTGATCAAACCTAGAATTGCAAATTACAATGTCGCGGTCCAACAACGTGACGATGGCATTACATTCCTGCGCCGGATTATCAAAGGGGCAACCAATCATAGTTACGGGATTGAGGTCGCAAAGCTGGCTGGCATCCCGGAGCCCGTATTAATACGGGCGAAAGAGATTTTGGAAAACTTGGAGGCAGCTGAGATACCGGGTGGAGAAAACCTGCGGATGACCGGAAAGAGTGTTTTGAGCAGCAGAACTAATGGGCTCAAGAGTGGCTATCTCCCCCTGCTTGAACCATCGCCAACGTCAGAGAAAATAATCGCAAACGACAAAGCCGAAACCCTAAACGAGCTCATAAAAAAACAGGACCTCAACCGAACAACCCCGATCAAGGCCCTGACAATACTTGAAAAATTACAAAAAATTGTCAATAGTTAATTATGTAAGTGAGTTCCGGTGTTGCTGTTCCTGAACTGCAAGAGCGGCAAAGTTGGTTTTCCTCAAACTATTGACTAAATCTTCCTGAACCTTGGCCAGTTCTTGACGAATTGCACAGAATCCCATTCGGTCACAAGCGTTGTAGCCATCAAGACAGAGGTTGAGTTTAATGTCACCCTCAACCGCTTCAACTACGTCACAAAGAGTCACGGTTTCAGGCTTTCTCGCCATAGAATAGCCACCTTTTTTACCGCGATGAGAAATTACAATTCCGGCTCGACTCAGACTCTGAAAGATTCGTGCGAGAAACCCAACTGGCACATCCATTTCTCGGGCAACCTCGGGGATTACAACAATTACACCTTCCGGCTGCATTGCCATATAAACAACCCCACGAATCGCATAATCTGACGCTCTGGTTAATTTCATTGGACTAACATCCCCAGTCTAAAGATTAATACCCATTAACTATACAATCTTAACCAATGATATCATGTTAACCGAAGAGTGTCAAGCAGCTAAAGCGGGTAAACCCGCAAATAAGTGACTCTTATTGCAAGGCACTAATCACCATTATTCAATTCGTAGAGGTATTTAAGACCCTCCAGAGTGAGAAATTCATCAACTTCATCAATAACATCAATCTCGCGCTCAACCACCCGAGCCAGGCCCCCAGTGGCAACCACTAAAAGATCCTTATCAAGCTCATCCTTAATTCGGGCAATCAAACCCTCAACCAAGGAAAGATAACCATAAACTATACCTGACTGCATACAGTGAACAGTATTCTTACCAACCACCTCTTTCGGGCGCCGAAGTTCAACCAAAGGAAGTTTAGAAGCCCGGGCACAGAGTGCTTCCATCGCAATATTCATTCCCGGAGCGATAACCCCGCCTAGGTATTCACCCTTTGCCGAGACACAATCAAATGTGGTGGCTGTACCAAAATCAATAATTACCATCGCTTTTTTATGCTTCTGATAAGCGGCCACCGCATTGACTATCCGATCAGCTCCAACCTCGCGGGGATTGTCGAGCAGAATCGGTAGCCCGGTCTTGATCCCGGGCCCAACGACAAAGGGACTAAAATGAAAATATTTATTCGCAAGACCCAGCAGTTCATTTAGTACTGAGGGCACAACACAGGAGATCATCATTCCGTTAACCTCTTTACGATCTGCCCCGACAGAACGTAAAAACTCCTGCACCAAAATAATATACTCATCCCGAGTCCGTTCTGGCAAAGTCGAGATGCGCCAGTTATCAAGTAACTCATTTTCCCGATAGAGCCCTAAAACAATATGTGTGTTACCAACATCAATTACTACTAACATTTTTAAGTTCCTAATATTGATATGCTATTTTACAAGCTGGGCTTCACCGGCATTAAAGGAAACCTTGCTGCCATCCGCAACAGTCGCGACCAGACCACCACTATCATCAATCGAATGCGCCCGGCATGGAATTGATTGCGCCCCAGATTGAATTACTATATCCCTTTCCGCCAGGTAAAAGTTGTGATTAATCAGATCACAGATTGAACCACCCAGGCCCTCGCTATAAAAAATTTCTGTAAAAACTGCAAGCTCCTTAAGCACACTCTCCAACAGCAAACCAAGAACAAAAGTCTTTTGACATTCGCAACTTAAAGAGGTTACTTGCTCACGCAACTCTAAGGGGAAATCTATAATTCCGGCATTAACATTGAGCCCGATCCCGATGATCACAAATTCAGCCGAACCTGCACCAGGTTTCATTTCAGACAGGATGCCGGCAAGCTTTAATCCACGACAAAAGAGGTCGTTAGGCCATTTAATGGTCAGGCCAGAACACTCAGTTCTCAACGCCTGCCACAAAGCAGCAACAGCCACCAATGCGAATTGCGGTACCTTCTCAAGCTTGACCGAGGGTCGTAGAAGCACTGAAAAGTAGAGGTTTAAGCCGGCAGGAGAGTGCCATTGTCGACCCCGGCGACCGCGACCTGAAAGCTGTTCATCAGCAACCACAACCGTCCCAAGCGGGGCCCCGGCCTCCGCTTGCCGCCAGAGGTATCGGCTAGTTGAATCCAAGCTTGCAAAAGATAAAACATGACTCCCCCACGGAGTCATAAAAGGGTCTATCACGAAACCAAATCAAGGGCTATATCTATTGCTGGTGCAGAGTGAGTTAAAGCACCGACCGAGATAAAATCAACCCCACAGGCGGCAACCTGTGCCACATTTTCCAAAACAATTCTACCAGAGGCCTCAAGTTTAATTGCCGGATACTCGGCCCTGATAAAAGTTACCGCTTCGCGCAACTGCTCGGAACTCATATTGTCCAGCAAAATAATATCAGCCCCGGCTAACGCCGCCTCTTTAACCTGGTCAAAATCAGCCGCCTCAACCTCAATTTTCAAACCATGCGGAGCCATGCTTTGAGCATGACTCACCGCATTTGTCACGGTTCCAGCAGCACGAATATGGTTATCCTTGATCAAAATACCATCAAAAAGACCATGCCGGTGATTACGTGCACCACCAACCTGAACTGCATATTTTTCCAGAGAACGCCAACCCGGGGTTGTCTTTCTGGTATCAACGATCTCGGCACTATAGCCCTCAATCTCAGACACAAACTGTGAAGTTAAGGTTGCAATCCCACAAAGACGCTGAACAAAATTCAGTGCCACCCTTTCGGCCATAAGAATTGAAATGACGTTGCCGGTTATAGCCATCAAAGGGTCACCAACCTTGAGACGATCCCCATCTCCAGCCCGGGCTTCAATCTTGAGTGAAGGATCAAGAGTACGAAAGACCAGACCTAAAACCTGAATCCCCGATGCAACACACTCTTGCTTAACCTTGATCAGAGCTCGCGCCATAGTCCCAGGCGGCACGGTTGACAAGGTTGTCACATCACCGGAGCCTAAATCCTCCTCCAAGGCCATCTTAATCAACTTCTCAGTCGCAAACATAAACTACTCCTATAGTTTAATAGCGTCGCAAAAAACCATTACTTTTCACGAAAGCATCAAGTTTGGCAAAACCAAAAAAACAACAAACCATAAATATTCAGCGTAACCTCTTCTCGATTAAGCACTTAAAATCAAATACTTAAAAGTTATAACAATTGAAGGTAAACTCCGCTTTACTTTCAAGAACCGGGAACAGAGTAAAACTCGGCCCCCACATCAAGCAGGGTTATCACTTCAAGGCTCCCTCTTTCCTCAATATACACTTATCTCGAAAAAGCGGTATCTGCCTCAACAACCACAAAAAGTCAACTATTAAGTGAAAAAACAGGTTGAACAAAAGGGTAACAAAATACAAATTCACTGCAATCACTATTTTGTCCTATCTACTTAAGCTGGTTCTCTATTTTCACTATACTTTATGACATCATCTCCACTCAGTCGATTGATGTTGTAAAGCAACATCAACCTAACTTAAAATTCAAACAAGCTACCTTACCATTATAACAGAAACCAAACCCAAAAAAAAGCCCCGACAGTCGTTAGACTATCGGGGCTTAAAAAAAATTCCTGGCAACGACCTACTTTCCCACGCAAGGCAGTATCATCGGCGCAAAAGAGCTTAACTTCCGTGTTCGGGATGGGAACGGGTGGAACCTCC
>DAOWHJ010000052.1 GCA_030641485.1 Pseudomonadota bacterium | reverse complement strand
GCTTACGACCCTTTAAGGGAGATGCTCAACTTGAAGAGTGAGAAGGGGCTGAAATGAGGCAGTATAGAGACTCTAAGGGTAGTCTGAAATATTGGGTTTGTCTGATTATGTTAATTAGCCTGCAGATTATTTATGCCGGGTGGGCGGTTGACAATGATCGAAAATCCAATATTGCTGAAATAGAAAAGAGTGCTGCCAAGCAGATCCAGTATCTCCATGGTCTATTGCGGGATAAGCTGCAAAGTAAAGAGTACGATTCTGCCAATATTCTCTTGCAGCGTTGGGGCGCCCACAATAACCGGGTTGTCGCAATTACCCTCTCGTCAGTAAATGGTTTTGTTCTAAGCCACTACCAGTCAGAATTAGATCCAACTTACTTCATGTCGTTAACCAACACCATCCCCTACTCCTATCACAGCGCTGTTATTCTCTACATGGTTGTTGATTTAGAGTCAGCCCACAGGAGTTCTGTAGAGCTTGGCGTGACACTTGGGGCAATAATTTTTCTCTTCAGCCTCTTCTTGACCATTACGACCTGGCTTTATGTGCGCCAGCGAAAATTAGCCGCTGATTTTCGTGATTCTGAAGCAAAATATCGCGCCCTTGCCGATGAAGCTCCCGATCTTCGTTATCGTTCAGATAATGCGGGAAAACTGGTTTATGTTTCTCAATCATTCTATGCGATGACGGGCTATTCAGCGGAAGAGGCCATGGGTATGAGCTTGGCGGAGTTCTACGTAAATCCTGAGGAGCGCAAGCTCATGTTGGTAGGATTGTACAGGGATGGTTCGGTTAATGATTTTGTTGTGCAGTTAAAACGTCGGGATGGCTCAATCAGGTGGACTTCTGTAAATACTCAACTTTATAAAGATCAGAATGGAAGTGTTCTCGGGGTCGATGGAGTTGTTAGGGATGTTACCGAGAGCAAACTGGCAGATGATCGGTTGCGGGCCAATAAAGCCCTTCTTGATAGATCGCAGGAGATGGCCCACATTGGGAGTTGGAGAATTGATTCTCGGCAAGAAAGATTGTTCTGGTCGGATGAAGCCTACCGCATCTTCGGTCGCTTACCGCAAGAGTTTGAGCCTTCCTATGCGGCATTTTTAGACGCCACCCATCCGGATGACCGGGATTTGGTTGATAGTGCTTATAAAGTTTCACTAAAAGAGGACCAGCCTTATGAAATTACGCATCGTATAATTCGACCGGACGGTGAGGTGCGGACGGTTCAAGAAAAGTCAGATTATGTTAGGGATGAGCATGGGGCGGTGATAGAGTCTCATGGTATTATTCATGATATTACCGAGTTGATGCTGGCGGAAGAGGCGCTTCGACAAAGAGAGTCAGAACTTAACTCTATTTTCCAAACTGCCCCAACCGGGATCGGAGTCACTGCGGATCGGATCTTTATAACTGTCAATGACCGGTTCTGTGAGATGGTGGGATATTTCCGGGAAGAGTTAGTGGGAGAAAATGCCCGAATGGTATACCAGAGTCAGGAGGACTATGAAGAGGTTGGCCGGAAATATTTTGAACAACTGACAACCCTTGGAACGTGCACCCTTGAAACCCGTTTACGTCATAAGGATGGGACCATAATCAATGTGATTTTAAGTATGACGCCGCAGGATCTGAAGAATTTATCTGCCAGTATCACCTTTACCTTTATGGATATCACTGCGGCGAAGAATACTGAAAAAAAGCTTCGTCAGAGTGAACTGAAGTTTCGGGCTATGATGGAATCTATGAGTGATCCGGTCTATATATGCTCGGATAGTTTTCGGGTTGAATATATGAATCCAGCGATGATTGAAAGGACTGGGCGAGATGCAATGGGGGAGTTTTGCTATAAGGCTCTACATGATTTTGATCAGCAATGTCCATGGTGTCTGGGGGGAAGTGTAGGTAGTGGTGGGGTTTTGAACTCAGACATAGAGAGTCCCAAGGATGGTCACTCTTATAACGTCTCCCACTCGCCGATTACTAACGAAGATGGTTCTATTTCAACGATGACTATTTTTCGTGATGTCACGGAGTTAAAGCGCCTCGAAGCTCAACTTTTGCAGGCTCAGAAAATGGAGGCCATTGGGACGTTGGCTGGTGGAATTGCCCATGATTTCAACAATATTCTCACCTCTATCATTGGCTATTCAGAGATGGTGTTGCTTGACCTCCCAGGGGATAGTAGCAGCAAAAATGATGTCGAACAAATCATTGTTTCAGGAAAACGGGCGACAAATTTGGTTCGGCAAATCCTGACGTTTAGTCGTAAGGAACCCAAGAATCTACAAGTATTAAACCTTTTTCTGGTGGTTAAAGAGGTTCTGAAAATGCTGCGCTCGTCGTTGCCGACAACTGTGGAGATCGTGGAAAATATTGATCCTGAATGCGGTGAAGTTCTTGCCGATCAGACGCAGATGCATCAAGTTGTAATGAACCTTTGCACTAATGCCTTCCAGGCCATGGCAGACCAGAAAGGGGTGGTTAAAGTTGAGCTGCGGCAGCTGGAAATAGCCCCTGAAGAGGTTTCCGGTTGGTCTCGGGAAGTTGCAGGTTCATTTGTGGTTTTGTCAATCAGTGATACCGGTTGTGGTATGAATGCGGCCACACGCGCGCGGATTTTTGAGCCCTACTTCACGACTAAAGAGACCGGCAAAGGAACTGGGCTCGGGCTCGCAGTTATTCACGGCATTATTGAGAGTTGTAATGGTTTTATCAAGGTTGATAGTGAACCTGGACAGGGCACCACTTTCCATGTCTATATGCCGTCTCTGGAAAAAGATATTAACCTTGAAACCCTGAAAACGGAAAAAGAGGTGGATCTGCCGACGGGATCGGAACGTATCATGGTTGTTGATGATGAGGAGGCAATTATCAGGTTGCACGAAACCATACTTCAGCGGCTTGGCTATGAGGTTACTTCAACTATTGATAGTCGGGTAGCCTTGGCGGAAATTCAGAGTGATCCAAATGCGTTTGACCTGCTGCTTACCGACCAGAGTATGCCCAACCTTTCGGGCGCCGAATTAGCCCGTGAAGTACTGAAGGTGAAACCCACGATGCCCATTATTCTATGCACTGGCTACAGCTCTATTGTCTCCGAGGCCGATGCTTTGGTGCTTGGCATAAAAAGATTTGCCAAAAAACCAGTGACACTGGATGAACTTGCCCATATTGTCCGGCAGGTGTTGGATGAGAATCAGGAAACAGGGGAAGCGGATGAGTGCAGCTGAAGCGCTACCTCAAAACGACCGTTCAGGTTGCTCGCAAGCTGCCCCGAACCGGTCCCAATTCTGACAGGTTGCCAGGCAGATAACCTTGGAGGCTGTGGCTGTCCGGTGAGCTGACCCTGATGGCAAGGTTAAGGTCGGAGAAAGGTTGCAAATTTGAGAAATCTTCAATCCGGCCAAGTCCGGTTATTTTGATCTCTAATCCTTGGGCATTACTTCCGCTTACCCTAAGATCAGTAAAGCTTAGTTCAGAGCTGTCAACGATAATCTCCTCGGCTAATGTCACCGAACTTAAGGCAGATAACTCTTTGGGCAATATCCATTTAAGGCTTTTTCGCATTATTGATACCGTTTAGATGTTGCCTTCAGCGTTGTTTTCAGGTGATTTAAACTTGAGAAAACGACTTAGGGTTGCGGTTAATAGTATTGCGACAATCATGCGAATGATCTGTAAAATTGTACCTTGGGCGCCAATCGCAACAAAGAGTAAAACGTCTTCAAAAAGCGAGTGGTTCAGGGAGAGAAACGTAATTATCAAAATCATCTCACGCTGTGTAAGCTTGCCCTCCTTGCTATATTTAATTATCATTCCGGCGCCATAGGCAAGTCCTAGAGTCAGGCCCACCAGGAGTGGGAGAGCCCCGGCTCCAGAGATGCCGATTACCGAAACCACTTTTTCCAGCCTTCGCGATACTTTTTCAAGGACCTTAAGTTCTTCAAGAAATTGGATTACCACCATTAAAGGGATAACAATCAAGGCAATCTGGAGTACTTGCTGTCCGGCCCCGATCAACCCTTCTCCGGTGATTTGTATGAAAGTACTAATATTCATACATTAAATCCAGAGTAGGTTAAGCCCGGCCGCTAGGAAGAAACCGGCCAAAAGGCGCAAAATGACAAAGGGCCAGGCCTTGACACCGGCCATGCGGCTAACAGCGGCCTCAAGCGGGAGGCTATGTGACAGCAATAAAAAGAGCGCAAATACGGTCGTCTGTTTCTGGTCAAGCTTAAGCGGCGTAATTGCGCCAATAGCAGCGTAGAGATTGAGAACGTTGCCAAGTACAACCCCCATTACGGCTTCACCTGGAAGCCCAAGAAGTTCCATCAAGGGTTGAAACAGACGACCAACCCAGCCTAAAACCGGGGTTTTGCCCAGTAACGTAATTATCAGATAGATCGGCACGATAATCAATGCGAGGCTGTAGGTTGTTTGTAAGCCGCTCTTTACTCCACGTCCGAGAATCGCGAAAAACACTTCATTCTCCTTTGCAAAAAGCCCGATTATTAGCAGGTTTACAATAATTACACAACCAGGCGATAATCGGATCAGGTGAATCAATAGGTTTTAGAAAAATGTTCTTACTCGTGGTCGTCTTTGCTTTTGGGGTTGGTGTTTGCCTTTTTATGGGCCAGTATTTATTTAAGTAGGGACTGAGTCGAGCGTCACTTTTTACTAGGCCATCACTTTTAGGTAGATATTAGATTAAATCTGATGTAAGAAGACATATCAAGTACTGTTTGTATCGGTGAATTTTTATAAATAAGGGGAAATTATGAAACAATGTAGAAAATATCTACGGCTATTGACCTGTTTTGTGGTCTTCAGTTTTTTACTGTCGACCATGATTGTGGTGAAAAATGCAGTAGCGGCAGAGACGTCGGTTCCAGGTTCTGAGAAAACTGTCAGTTCTGGCGGTTCTGCAAGTGAGGAAGAGTTAGCCCAGATTTTAGCTCCGATTGCCCTCTATCCGGATACCCTGCTGGCGCAGATGTTCATGGCAGCAACTTATCCACTTGAGATTGTGGAGGCGACCCGCTTTATCAAAGCAAAGCCTAGCCTCAAGGAAGATGCACTCGATAAAGCCTTGAAAGAGAAAAAGTGGGATGTAAGTGTGAAATCACTCTGTCATTTTCCCACGGTTTTGGCTTCATTGAATGAGAACCTTGATGCTACCAAGAACTTGGGTGACTATTTTCTTGATGACCAGAAAGCAGTTATGGCTATGGTACAAACTCTCCGGTCCAAGGCCAATGAAGAGGGTAATCTGAAAACAACCGAAGAACAGAAGGTAGTCGTTGAAGAAAAAATTATCATTATAGAATCTGTTAACCCCAAGGTTGTTTATGTACCATCATACAGTTGCACATACGTTTATGGTCCGTGGTGGTATCCTCACTATCCACCCTATGTCTGGTACCCGCCACCTCCGCGTTATGGGTTTGGAGTCGGGGTTGCAATTGGTATCGGCATTGGCGGCTGGTGCCGCCCCAATTGGCGGCACGGTGATATTGATGTCAACATAAACCGCACGACGAATTTTAATAAAAACGTTAATGTGGGTGGCGGTAAAGGTAATCGGCAATCGTGGAAACATAATCCTAAGCACCGGCAGGGGGTGTCTTATAATAACAAAGGATCTAGGCAAAAATTCGGGCAGTCCAATCGGGCGGCTAAGCAGCGAGATATTAGCCGTGGCCGCTCAGGGCAGGGGCTTGATCGCAAAACCCGTGATTCGATTAATAAACAGGGTCTAAAGAGCAACAATCGCCAATCCAACAATCGAAGTTCCAGCCAAAGAGCTTTGAAACCGGGGAAGAGCAAACGGCCAGATTCATCTGCTCGCCACTCTTCAGCCCGGCGCCCTCAGTCCTCACAGCGTTCGAGTGCATTTAAAAGTTCAGGTTCCGGGCACCGAACCAGTAAGGTGAGCCGTCGAGGTAGTGCCAGTCGCAGTCACAGTTTTAATCGGGGTGGTGGCGGAGGTGGTCATCGAGGTGGCGGTGGTCGTCGTAGATAGTCGGATGGTGGTGGTTGATGTCTGAACCTCCACAAGGTTCTGCCCGCGGGGTGTGGAAAAATTAAAGTAACTATTCAGAGTAACTAAAGAAAGCTACAGATATTGGTGGAATTCAGTAAATTCTAACATAACCTGATTTCCCAAAGGAAAGCGGGATTGTGTACCCTGAATTTACGGGTTAACTGAACCGTTATAAATTAAATTGAGATGGAGAATATTACAATGACTGGTTGTCCGAAAAATAGACCAATACGAACCCTTCATGGTTTCTGGATTATGATACTGGCGGTGATGGTTTTTACAACCATGAATGTCGATAATGTTTTTGCCCAAAATAGCCCCAAAGGCCAAGGTTTTAACTCACCCGGGGCCGCAGTTACGGCTATTATCGAGGTGGTGCGAACATTTGATGCCGCAAAAGCTCTAGCTATTTTGGGTCCTGATGCTGAAGAGATTATTTTTTCCGGGGATAAAGTTGCAGGTCAGGATGGGGCCTCTGATTTTATTCAAAAATATGATGATAAACACCGCCTTGAGATGGTTACTCCGACCTCGGCTACCCTTATAATTGGGAACGATGATTGGCCGTTTCCGATTCCGATTGTAAAAAATGATAAAAGTTGGTTTTTTGATGTTGCGGCCGGTAAGGAAGAGATTTTGAACCGTCAAATTGGCAAAAATGAACTCGAAGTTATCCAGGTAATGCAGGCCTATGTCGAGGCTCAGCTTGAGTATGCGAGTAAAGATCATGATGGTGATGGTGTTCTTGAGTTTGCCCAGCAGATCAAAAGTGATGAAGGCTTAAAGAATGGCTTGTATTGGACGGCTCAAGCGGGAGAAGAGCTGAGCCCGTTTGGCCCCTTAATTAACGAGGCCAGACATGAAGGCTACGGTGTGAACACCAATAAGTCTCAACCCTATCATGGTTATTACTATAAAATCGTTAAGCGGCAAGGAAAGCAGGCTCCCGGTGGGGCTTATGACTATGTTGTCAATGGTAATATGATTTTAGGGTTCGGTTTGATCGCTTATCCGGCAAGATACGGGGCTTCAGGAATTATGACTTTTGCAGTCAACCAGGAGGGTGTCGTCTATGAGGTTGACTTAGGTGAGGAAACCTCCGAAATTGTCAGCCGGAAAATTAAATATGAGCTCAAGAAAACCTGGCAGAAGGTAAGTGAACTGGACTTGGGTTAATGATTAAGTTAAACCTATCTTGGGGTGGGGACAGACCTCCAGGCAGGGCTTTAGCCCGAGCCTAGGCTGAGCTCTGTCCCTGCTGAGTTTTGGAAAATTCTTCTTGCAGTGGCGTCAGTAAATCGCGTAATACAAACATTGTAGGCAGCTCCTTTTTGGTATACTTTCAACTATTTAGGCAATTGAAATATACCAGGGTAATGCTTGACGAAGTTAACTTTTACTTTGATGAGGAGTCTAGGAACAAGGCTATTGCTCCAGACGCGATCAAAGAGTTGTCAGATGCTTTCAACGAAGCCTTTATCAAGGAACTTAGTCCCAGTTATCCTATTGTGGCCGAAGCCGGACCTGATGTTCTGCGTATAAAAATTGCCATTGTTGGTATTGAACCCTCAAACCGAACTCTGGATAGCTTCACCTCGGTTAT
>DAOWHJ010000069.1 GCA_030641485.1 Pseudomonadota bacterium | reverse complement strand
AAGTCCGATCTACTGCGCTGTTGTGGTTTTTCAGGCACTCGACATACTACATGTATGGTCTCGCGCCTGAAAAACCACAACATCTTGTATATCGAAATTTTTACTTAGCCATCCCGTGACTTTTTACGAGGGCATCAAAGTTTAAACCCGCCATTTGTCAAGATTTGACACCATTAGTGAGGGCGAAGCAAAGTTCGACGCCCTGTGTAGCAGCTTTATTTAGCTTTTTTTAAAAAAAAAAGCAATTGTCTAAAGACTTTGTTATCAAGAGCCGGTTTGGGGTTTGCCTCCTGCAATTAAGCCGATATTTATGCGGATGGATATTTATGATAACAAAATATGGATTTATGTATTTTCCCCTTGCAATGTAAATTAAAATTTGTTAATAGACATATGTTGTCTGCTTAGGTGGGTGAGGTGAGTTTTTTAGCACTTTTAATAGAGAGCTCTTTGTCCTCCCTTAACATTAGTTAGTTTGATTGATTTTGTTTTACAAGTTCTTGAAGTTCAATCTTTTTACAGGAGGAAAAAAATGATTAGGAGAATGGGAATTGTTCTGGCGGTTTTGTTGATGGTGGCTGTAGCCATCCCGGCATTTGCTGCTGACGTCAAGATCAGAGGTGATTTTAATAACCGTTTTATGGTTTACACGGATCATAACGACTGGCTCGACGGTGAAAGTGGTGTTTTGAGAGATGGAACCTCAGGTGAGACCTGGGGCGAAGCCAAGTATCGGATGTGGTTTGATGCTACCACTAACGACGGTAAAGTTAAAGGTGTCTGGGCGTTTGAAGTTGGGGCTTTGGAGTTTGGTAAGCCTAAAGCTGCCGATGGCGAAGGGGCCAGCACCGGTGGTGGTTACTCGGGTGATACCATCAATGTTGAAACGCGCTGGCTCTACACTGACTTTCAACTTCCTTGGGCCTGTGAAAAAGCTCGCATCCGCATGGGTCTGCAACCTTTTAAGGTCAACTCATTCTTCTGGGCTGAAACGATAATGGGCGTGACCTCTGATATCGCCGTCGGTTCGGTTAACCTGAACTTTGCCTGGTTACGTCCGGTACGCGATGAGACTAAAGATTCCGATGATGATGTCGAAGATCTTGATGCTTTCTATGCTCGGGTTAATTTCAAGCCTGTCGATGGTGTTCAAGCTGGGGTCTTTGGTTGTTACATGACTGGCGATCCGGATGAAGATGGTCCCGCCACCAGCACCATTACTTCCCAGAACTATGAAGTCAAAAAATTTGCCAACAAGTATGAACTAGACCTTTTTACCATCGGTACTGATGGTAAAGCCAACTTTGGTAATATCTTTGTCAACTGGGATCTGATGTATCAAGATGGTAGTATTGATGGAGCCAACTTCAGTGAAAGTTATGGTACCTTGACGAATTACTATGAAGGTGCAATTGACGAAGATTTCGATGTCAGTGCTTGGTTTGCCCACTTTGACGTAGGCATGAAGATTGATAAAATGAAATTTACCTATACCTTCTGGTACTCTTCCGGTGATGATGACGGTGATGATAGTGATTTCGACGCTTTCCTTGCGGTTGATATTGATCGGATGGACAACATCTGTATCTTCGAGGGTGGTTTCACTGATGATGACTACTTTACAGAGAAAAATTATCTGCTCGATAAGGGTTTCATTATGAACAAATTGGCTTTCGATTATAAAGCCAGCAAGAAGTTGCAGGTTGGATGTTCGGCCATGTACATGATGACTGCTGAAGATATTGAGTATATCAATCCTGAGACCTTGGAAAAGCATAGTGATGACGAAGTCGGTATCGAATTTGATGCTTATCTGAAATACAAACTCTATGACAATCTCGAATTTGCTATCAATGCCGGTTATCTCTTTGCCGGTGACGCAATGGATTTCTTCGAGAGAGACAATCGTGACGACCCGACAATGTATAGCAGTATGGACGGTGACAGCGATGAAGATATTTTCGTTAGCACCATGCGGGTTCGTTATAAATTCTAAAGGGATTTATTCCTGAAAGAGTGCTTAAAGGGGAAGCGGTTTATCGCTTCCCCTTTTTTTGTGCTTTTTACTTGAGGTATAATAGTAAAAAGACTATATGGTATCCGAGTTTGCGGTGGCAACAAAGATGTGAATAAATTTATAATTTCAGTTTGCCGGGGTTGGTGTTTAAATTGTGGGGGAAGTGTTGAAGAGTAAATACAAGTTGTGTAAGTCGAGTGTACTGGTTAGTTTCTGTTTTGTGGTTATAACTTTGTTGGTGGTTTCATTGCCGGCTGTTGCCGCTGATCACATGACTCGTTTTCAACCTTTATCCGGTTACTTGGTACAAAACGGGCCCCAAGGGATCGTGCTTGATTGCGGTCACAAAAAAGGGGTTGCTGTAGGTGATCTATTTGCCGTTTTGCAGCCGGGTCCGTCTCTGATTCATCCGGTAACCGGCCGCCCGATGGGGGTTCAGGAAAGGCTTACGGCAACCCTGAAGGTAATGCGGGTTGAGGCTGATTATGCTATCTGCCGTCCTCTTAATCGCTATCTTCGAGTGCCGTTGAGGCGTGGCTCGCTGGTCAAGCGTTTTGCCTCAATGGCGGCTCTTTTTATCGACCTTAATGGTAATGGTGTTGAGCTCTTTTCCCGGATACGTGAGGATCTTCCTCAGCTCGATTGGGCCGATTACGGCGTTGGTCTGAGGCATCGTCAGGCTTTGCGGCGGCCCGGCGGACCGGGGGCGATGGGGTATGATCTCTATGTTGTTAATGAAGGGCGTAACCTGACCTTCTATAATGGTGACCAGGAGCTGGTTGCGGCCTGGAATGCAGCTCAATTTTCAGGTCGGAATAGCTTGACGGATTCTAGTGTCGGAGGTTCTCCTGGTAAAGATAAATATGGACTCTCGACGACCGCTACGGGCAAGGCAATTTTGACCAAATACCGTCAGGTGGCCAAAGTGAATTTGGTAGTTAAGGGAATGGATGTCGGGGATCTCGATAATGACGGGACTCCCGAGATGGTTTTTACTGATGGCGAAAAGATTTTTGTTTATCAGATTACCGAGCGGGGTTTAAAGTACTGTTACCGTTATTATTTTGACAGATGGGGCAGCATTGTCAATATTCAGATTGGTGATATTACCGGCGATCGCCGGGATGAGATTTTGGTCAATACCTTTAATGACACCGAAGATGGTTTCTCCTCTTTTGTGATCGCAAAAAAGAAGGGTAAATATCGGATTATTGCAGATAACATCCCTTTTGTCATGGGTCTTCTGGGCGGCAGGTCAGTGGCCGACAAGGGGGTCTATTTTGTTGGTCAGGGTTTTGCCGAGGAGGAGCTTTTTAACGATTCGGTTTCACGACTTAAATTTAATAATGGGGAGGTTGCTTCGACGGGTAAATTCTCCGTACCGATGGGTTTTGCCCTGCCGGGTGCCGTCTATGGCGATATTAATAATGACCAGATCAAAGAGCTATGTTTTATTAACAAAAACAACTTTCTTGAGATTTACCAGGGCGGTAAGCGTTTGTGGCTCAGTGACGAGCGTCTGGCCGGGTCACTGCACGATGTTCAGTATGAGGTTGGTACCGAGCGTATAAGCTACACCGAAAAACGGCAGATCTGTACGCCGTTGCGAATCTATGACCTCGATGGTGACGGGGTTAAAGAAATTCTTGTGATCGATAATGAATCCGCTATGTCGACCTCTTTTGGTGAGTACGGTTTTCTTAACAAAGGACATGTTAAGATGATCCGACACAGCGGCAGAGGTTTTGACGTACAGAAGGTGACTGGGGTCATCGATGGTCCGGTGCAGGGCATGCAGATTGTCAACGATGAACTAATTTGCGCCATGGTCAAACGCGGTGATGATCTTTTGAAACTGTCAGGCAACACCTATCTGCTGGCATTTCCTCTGCCGCAGAAGTAATGAACTTACTTAAAAAAACGCTCTAACCGGTTCATTCCTTCGGCGATATTGTCCAGTGAGTTGGCATAGGAGAAACGTAAGAAACCTTCTCCGTTTTTGCCAAAATCTATTCCCGGAGTAATGCCGACCCCGGTTTTTTCGAGGATCTCAAAGGCGAAGTTATAGGAGTCGGTGGTAAACTTTTTAGCATTGGCAAAAATGTAAAAGGCCCCGGTTGGCGGGATTGCGACTCGCAAACCGATCTCGCGAACCCGTTGCAGCATGAAGCGGCGGCGTTCATCATAGATCTGGCGCATTTTTTCGAGATCTTTGGCGACCTCGGCTGAAGTCAGAGCCGTAATCGCGGCTTCCTGACCAAAGTGGCTGGCTGAGATCATAAAGTTTTGCTGCAGGGTCTGCAGGGTTCGCATAAAACGAGGCGGCGCTATAAGGTAGCCCAAACGCCAGCCGGTCATAGCATAGAGCTTGGAAAAACCATTGAAGACAAAGGCGTTATCCGTGAACTCTAAGATTGAATGTTCCTTACCCTCGTAAACCAGGCCGTGGTATATCTCATCAGATAGAATAGGCAGGCCTAAGGCGGCCAGTTCCCGCATACGTTGGGTCTCAAGGAGATTGCCGGTCGGGTTGGCTGGTGAATTGATCAGGATCGCTTTGGTTTGCGGTGATATACTCTTTTTCAAGGTTTGGGGTTCGTATTGAAAACCGTTATCCTCGTAGACTTTGATAAATTGCGGGGTGCCGTCACAGTAGGAGATGAAATTGCCGTAACAGGCATAGCCGGGGTCGCTGACCATAACCCTGTCGCCGGGGTTGAGCAGGGCGGCGCAGGCCAGCATCAAGGCCGGAGAGGTGCCGGAGGTGACGAGAATCTGTTCAGGACTGATTTTGACCAGGTAGCGTTTCAGGTAGTAATCAGCAATTGTCTGCCGTAACTCATAGGTTCCCAGGCTGTGGGTGTAGTGGGTCTTGTCAGCTTGCAGGGCTTTGATGGCGGATTCCTTTATTGTTTCAGGGGTCGGAAAATCGGGCTCACCCACTGCCAGATGGATAATTGAACGCCCCTCACGCTCTAACTCCTGAGCCCGTTCCAAGATATCCATAGCCATAAATGGCTTCAAACCTGCCGCTTTACGGGAGAAATTGCTGTCTTGCAAAGTGATTACCTCAAATGTTCGTTATGTGACACTCTAACGACCTGCATCAGCCGCCGCGCCGTGATGCACGAACAAAAACGGGCTGTTATTTGCGGTCGGGTTTACCCAATTGGTCGGTGATTATACTGGGAATCTTGAATTTCATAGAACCATTCTCCCAAATTGGAATTTTATTTTTGTTTTTTCTGGCATTTCCCGCAACTTTTTTTGCGGCTCTTTCCAAGGCTTGCAATCCTCGAACTGCATATTTATTATGTTTTTTCATTGTTAATTCTCCGAGTCATCTATAATAACCGGTCGATTTGCAGAAGTGTCAAAAATAATCAATGAATCAGCTAAAGATTTGTATATTTCTTGAAAATTAATCCAACTTCTTTCAAATCGGCGTCTGATATCGAGTTCAGGGATATTATGACCTCCTTGAGATACTCTTTTCTTTGCATGTTCTCTGTGAATTCAAATGGTTAGCGTGATCCGACTCCGATTCGCCGATCCCTCAAGATATATACTTTTCAGGATATACTTTTACTATATATTGCTATGACTATAGCTAAAAGTATTCAATAAATCCTGCTGCTGGAAGTTCCTTTTTCGCAATATTGAAAAGTTCTTCTGAATCCATCACAATATCTGGTAGGCGACCTTCCATAAGTTCATAAAAACTTTCCCGGTCTTTTGGGTCGATTTTGATGGAGGCACTGCTGGTCTTTTTCTCTGCAAAAATGTGTTTCGACCCGGAAATTGTAATTTCGATCCCTTCCTCTAATGGCTTTTCATTGATTTTTGCTGTCTTGTAATCTACAAAAACAGGTTCCTCGCCAAGTTGTATTTGAAGGAGTAAGCTTTTTGTAAGAAATATCTGCTCCTGATCTTGTGAAATCTGCCATCCATTCCCTTTGGACGACAACCGGATCAACTGCTTTTCCAATGCTTCAAGTTGCATGGAAATTCCTTGTAGTCTGAGAATGCGAATAAAACCGTTTTGGTTGATTTCTTCCTGACCATTAAAAACAAAAGCGGCAACTTTTTTGCGGAAGGCGGTTGTTTGGTAGTGGTTTTTGTAATGAAAGGAACAATAATTAACTGCTAATTTAAGTTCCTGTTGAAAAACATAGTTGATTATTTCTAGTGCTGTTAATTCCGATTCCAGAACCGTAATTTTCTGGCCATGTAAAAAAGTATAATTCCGATTGAATAGATTTTTTAAATTATAGGGCGTAAGCCTCATTTGGTGGAGGTTGAGATAGTTTACGCCAAGGCCGTCAAGTTCGACAACCATGTTTTTTAACTGTGTTATGTCTTCTGGAATTGCAGGTATCTCAACGGTTACGTTTGGAATTTTCCCCAAGGCAAGTTTCAAGTTTTTAGTTTTATACTCTGTGGCAGTTAGGTCGAAGCGAATTTCATTCAAGCCAGATTCTGCTAATTTAATTGTTTTTTCTTTATCTAGAAGTGTTCCGTTGGTGTACATCCAAACATAAACCGAAGCTCCAAATTCTTTTTTTATTTTTGACAGAAAATCAATGGTAGTACCGAAAGTAAGCAACGGCTCTCCGCCACTCAACCCAACGCCTTT
>DAOWHJ010000093.1 GCA_030641485.1 Pseudomonadota bacterium | reverse complement strand
CACATGCAGCCCCACGCTTAGCATTCCCGTCGAACCCAGGACACCCCCGTGGTAGATCTCTATTTATTAATATAGCAGTTAAGGGGTGATTTGGCAAGGGGTTGATTGAAAGTTTTGGGGTTCGAAGGATTGGTCGTGTTTTTTAGCGGTCACGGAAATCGCGGGCAATGTCACGGTTTACGGCTTTACGTTTTAAGTCTTCACGTTTGTCATGAAGTTTCTTACCTTGGGCCAGGGCGATCTCGACCTTGACTTTACCTTTGGAAAAATAGGCTTTGGTTGGGACCAGGGTTAAGCCTTTGGTTGTGACTTTGCCGATCAGGCGCTTGATTTCATATTTGTGAAATAGGAGTTTGCGCGGGCGCAAAGGTTCGTGGTTGTGGATGTTGCCGTGCGAGTAGGGGCTGATATGGAAGTGTTCTAGGAAGATCTCGCTGCCGTGGATGCGGGCGTAGCAGTCGTTCATACTACCACGGCCTTCGCGTAATGCCTTGACTTCGGTGCCGGCCAAGACAATTCCGGCTTCAAATTTTTCTAAAAGAGAGAAGTTGAAACGGGCTTTTTTATTGCTGCAGATTATTTTCTGAGCCATGTTTTACTCCTGAACTTTATGTTTAGAAAAGCCGGGCGGCAATCCAGCTGCCGGAGATGAAAGTGCCAATAGCACTGCCGACGTTGGAGAGGGCAACTACCAGAAGGATACGGCTGACCGGATTGTGCCAGAAACCTTTGATCGAAGCGATGTCTATAGGAAGATTTTCAAGGTCACCGACAGTCGGTTTCTTTATCGTCGCCTGGACCAGTCCCGAGACAAAACCGGCGGCGATAAAGGGGTTTAAGCTGGTAATCGGGGCGGCTAAAAAAGCTGAAATTATAGTTAGGGGATGACCACAGGCGATCGCAGCGCCGACTGCGGCCAGGATGCCGTTAACTAGCAACCAGATATAGATCGATTCGAGTGTGTATTGACCGCCTCCCTGAAAAAAACCGACGACAATCATTGCAACAATCAATCCGGGGATGCCCCATTTGGCAATATTTGACCAAGGTGATTTCGGGGGGAGTTCTAAAATGGGCTCAAGTGGGGTCTCTTTGGTGATCTCTCTGATGATTCCCTCGACGTGGCCAGCGCCAACAACAGCTACAATAGTTTTACCAGGGGCTTGTCTTAACTTTTGGGCGAGGAAGATATCTCGCTCATCAATCAGGCGATGTTTGACTCCAGGGAATCCTGCGCTGAATTCTGAAAGCAGGTTTTCTAGTTGATCCTCTTCAAGCATATCATCAACCATCTCTTTATCGATCTCTTCACTGAAGATTACCCCACTTAAGAGATGGAAGATCATTTTCATTTTCTGCCATACACCAAGATAGCCCCAGACCCGTTTTAAGGTTATGTCAATTGGGCGGTCAGCTAAGACCAACTCGGCATCAATAGCTTTCGCCTCAGCGATACCAGCCATCATTTCAGCTCCGGGTTGGACTCCGAGCTGTTTGCCGAGACGGCGATAGAAAGCACTTAAGATAAGCTGAGCCAGGAGAAAAAGGGCCTTCTTCTCTTTGATGACTTTGATGATGTCCATCTTTTCCCAGTGTTCTCTCTGGGTCATGGACTGATATCGAGGTGGGCAGAGTTCGACCGCTACCGTATCCGGTTTTAAACTTCGAATGGTCTCCTCTACTTCGGTGACACTTTTCTGAGAAACATGGGCTGTGCCAACTAGATAGATATCCTTGTCCATGATTGAGATTTGGCGTACAGAATTTGGAAGAGTTGGATTATTATTTAATGATGATGTCATTTTAATCAATTTGGGGAGGTTAAATAGTTACGAACAAAAAAGCCCACGCCATCTACCATAAGCGTTGTCCGAATGCAACTGTCAATAATCTAATGATTTGAGGGTATTTTTCAAATAGTAAATGAGATTGTGAATTACCACAGAGTACGCAGAGATCAAAGGTGGGTTAAGTTCATCCTTGCGTTTGTCAGGTAAAGTAGCTATAAAATTGTATTAACAGTTGAAGTAGCTTAACCCCAACAGCCCCAATTCAACCAATTTTAAGAGTTAATCTGTATGTGTGGGATTCATGGTATAATTTCGGCCCGAATGGGGGCCGGTGAGATTAAAGAGAAGTTAACCCTGATGGGCCTAAGTCAAGCTCATCGTGGGCCGGATGATGCGGCATGTGCGGTTTATGAATCGGGCTTACGCAAGGTTGGTTTTGGTTTTGTCAGGCTCTCAATCTTAGATCTTGAGACCGGGATGCAACCGGTGGGTTCCAGCGTGGATAAGGCGGCCTTGATCTGTAACGGTCAGCTCTATAATTATCTTGAGTTGAAAGATAATTTCACCGATGTTGAATGGCAGACTAAAGGTGATGCTGAAGTTGCCCTGCAGATGTTTAGACGTTTTCTGCCGGAAACCGCCTTGCTGGCTTTCAATGGAATGTATGCCGGGGCTTTTTTTGACCCAAAGAGACGCAAGCTAGTCCTTTTCCGTGATCGTTTCGGGATAAAACCACTCTACTATCGTGAGGTTGACGGGGATCTTTGGTTCGCATCTGAAATTAAACCCTTACTTAAGGCCGGTGGTGCGGCTGAGATCAGAAAAGCGGCTTTTCCCACCCTGTTTACCTACCGTTACCTGCCAGGTGAGGAGACAATATTTGCTGGGATTAAACGCTTACCCCCGGGATCTTTTCTCCTTTACGATCTTGATTCTGGTGGTTACGAGATTAAATCATATTGGCAGAATGTTTTCCCCCAAAGTCTTGATACCTCTGGTGATCGGGATAAAATTTCCCTGCTTGAGGCTGAAGAGAGGTTTTACGAAATTTTTACCGATGCCGTACGTTTGCGGTTGCGTTCTGATGTTGAGGTCGGTAGTTTTTTAAGTGGTGGTATCGATTCCTGTGCGGTGGCTGCTGCCGCAGTGAGATCACAACCAGAGCTGGCCCTTTTTACGATCGCGTTTCAAGAAAAAACCTACAATGAGTTGCCGGCAGTAAAGGATTTTCTTGCTGCCGGAAGCTCTCATTTTTCGCGGGCAAAACACCATGTTGGTTTTTGTCAAAGATCATCGCTTGGTGATCTTCCCGAGTTGCTTCGAGCACTTGAAGAGCCGATTTTTCTCGGAGCAACCCTGCCGACTGATCAGGTCTGTCGGATTGCAAGTAAGCGGGTGAAAACTGTGCTTACCGGGGAGGGCGCGGATGAGATTTTTGCGGGCTACCGTAAATTTCTTATTGAAATGGCAGCGCATGAACATCTGCATGCAGATGGCACAACCCAGTACAAACTTGAGCGGGCCTACCCTGAATTGAAGGCGTATCTTGGGCAGCGAGCCAGCGACCCGCTTAAACGTTATATCCAGAGTGAAATGCTTTTTTCAGAGTTTGAATTATCTCGTCTTTTAGGTTATGATAAGGTTTCAGTACCGGGGCTAAGTGAACTAAAGGCAGCGCCCACACTTGACGGTCGAGAGCACCCTCTAAACGCTGCTTTAGCGGTCGAGAGTCGTTGCCGATTACCGGATTATGTTATTTTACGGCTCGATAAACTCTCAATGCGGCACTCGCTTGAGACCCGAACCCCATTTTTAGACTATCGTCTGGCTGAATTTGCGGCCCGTCTTCCGGTCGATTACAAAATTAACTTGCAGGAAGGTCGCGAAAAATATATTTTGCGGCAGGCATTTTCGCGTTATAAACTTTTGGATGAGCATAGTGCCTGGCGCCGTAAACAACCCTTTACCAGTCCTTTGGCGGCCTGGCTTTCGGAACGTGACTTATGGCCTGAGGTTGTGGCTGAGGCCTTGGTTGGTGATATGATCAAACGTCAAGGTGTGCTTGACCCAAAGATGGTTGCCGAGCTTACCCAGCAAGTAACAACAGCTGGGGTCGGTCCGGAAACCCTGGTTTCAGGGGCCGATCGCCTTTTTGCAGTTCTGGTTTTTACGTTATGGTATGAGGAGTTTCACTGTGGTTGAGAGCCAATCCCGAAAGCTTACTGAGCTTGAAAAAGATTTTAGCGATAAACTTTTTTTTCACTTGGAGTGTGCCCTGGTGTCCGGGCCGTTAACCTATGGTTTTGAGTACGAGTTTATACCTGAATCTCAGGTGACCCCGGAGCTGGTTGCCAAAATCAAAATAGCACTGCCGGAAATGGGTTTTCAGGTTCAGACAGATGGAAGTTTTAAAGCTTCAGATGGACTTGATGTAAGTTTTGAACCCGGAGGTCAGTTAGAGTACGGCTCTCCTCCTTTGCTAGCTGCCGACGGTGAAAGGTTTGTCGGCCTGCTTGATCATCTACTTGAGACCAACCGAGTGATTGCAGAGCGCTTCGGGGTGAGTTATGTTGCCATTGATTATGCACCGGAGCGTGAATTTGTGCCTTTATGCATTGACGGGCAGCGTTACCTTGATATGCATTCGCTGTTTACCGATAATGGCGGGCGCGGTCGTGAAATGATGAAGGGAACCGCTTCAATTCAATTACATGTCAGACTCCGTTCCATGGCTGAAGTGGCACCACTTTTTAAACTTATGACCACACTTGCGCAAGCTCCTGATTTTGCCATGTCGCCAACGCGACGAGCAATTTGGAATGCAACCGATAGCAGCCGCTGTTTGCTGCCAGAGCATGGAGATATTAGAGAGGTCAAAGAGTTGTTGTCACTGATTGTTCGCCACGCCCTGCAGGCGGTCGATTTTAATCAGCGAGTCTCTTTCGCCGATTTGAAAGAGCCTTCATTTGATCAGTTTCTAGTTCATTTAACCACCATTTTTACCGATGTTCGTTTAAATTTTAAAGGACCAACTTTTGAGTTGCGGACCATGGATTCTCTCCCCGTTGCCAAGTTTAAAAACCGTTGGCAGTGTTTTATAGACGAGGTTGAGAGGGTAGTTCCAAGCAAAGAATAGGAGTCTGTCCTATTTTCGGACAGCCTTCTAAAGTAGGATTTTTTGTTGTTTTGGATTTCGGGCGAGATTTTAGACTATGACCCAGAAACGAATTCAGTTTGTCACCCTGATTAGGGTATTTTTCTTCAGCCTGCTTTTTTTGTTGTTGGTGGCCAGCGTCATATTGCAAGTTACCACTTACAATCGTAGTCTTGAGACGAATGTCGAAAATATGCGGTCCAGCTATATCGCCCAGCAGAGACAACTTGTTAAACGTGAAGTTTTACGGGTGGTTGAGATTATCAACTATCGACGCTCATTGCGTGAACAGAAGACTAAAGAGATTGTCAAAGAGCGCGTCTACGAAGCTTTTTCCATTGCCCAGAACATCTATGAACAGAACCTTTCGACTAAGACCCCTGCTCAAATTAAACAGATGATTCTTGATGCATTGCGGCCGATTCGTTTTGCCCAAGGCACGGGTTACTATTTTATTACTCGCCTAGATGGTGTTTCAGCCCTGTTCGCCGACAAACCTGAATTGGAGCGAGGGAGCCTGCTTGAGGTGCAGGACCCTAACGGCAAATTTGTGGTTAAGGATATGATCTCGATTACGGAAAAATCGGGTGAAGGTTTTTACGAGTATCGCTGGACAAAACCTAAGACTAAGGGTCGTTTTCACCACAAAATTGCTTTTATAAAAGGGTTTACACCATATAACTGGTTTATTGGTGCTGGTCTCTATGTTGGTGATACTGAAAACATTACTAAAGCAACTCTTTTGGCAGAGATCAGCCGCATAAGGTTTGGCCAAGATGGCTATATTTTTATCAACAATCTTAATGGTGATGCTCTACTTGTCAATGGAAGTGTGGCTAAGAGAACCAGAAAACTTTGGCAGACTTCCAATCGTGTCGAGAAGGTAAAAGCTATTTTTGCAAAGGAGCTTGCTGCCGCGACCAAACCTGAGGGTGGTTATATCAACTACTCATGGGGTAAACTGAAAAATGTGGATAATGAGAGGTTGAAAGTCTCTTTTATTCATGGGGTTCCCGGCTGGAACTGGTTGGTGGGTGCCGGTTTTTATGTTGATGATGTGGAAGCCGAAATCGCTGAGATGAGAGCCCTTATGGCCCAGAGTTTTAGTAAAGGATTGTGGTCTAAAGTCTTTGTTGCCGGGCTGGTCGTACTGCTTTCGACTCTTCTCCTGCATTTTATCAATCGTCGACTAATGCGCGAATTTGATTTGTTTGCGATTTTTCTTAAACAGGCGGCATCAGGTGGAAGAGAGATAGATTGTGGCAAGGTTCGTTTCATGGAGTTTTTCAAGTTGGCTGGTGACGCAAATACAATGTTGTATGACAAAAACGCGGCCCAGGAAAGATTGCGAGAGCTGGCTGTTGTAGCAGAACAGGTTGATGATGGTATCTCCATCGCCAGCCTTGATGGTACAATAAATTTTGTTAACAAAGCTTGGGTCTTGATGCATGGCTACCAGAGTAGTGAAGAACTCCTGGGCCGATCATTAAGCATTTTCCATACACCAAAGCAGTTGATTGTAATAAGTGAATTTAATCGTGCACTCAAGCAATATGGTCATAAGGTTGGTGAGGTCGGTCATAAGCGCAAAGATGGAACGACTTTCCCGGCCTGGATGAGCGTCACTTTACTTAGGGGTGAGGATGGGGAACCATACGCGTATGCCGCACTAACGCAAAATATTACCGAGCGTAAAGAGGCAGAAGACGAGCTTTTGAAGTTACGGAAACTGGAGTCAGTCGGGGTTTTGGCCGGTGGGATTGCACATGATTTTAATAATCTGCTTACTGGTCTCTTTGGTAATATTGAGTTGGCAAAAAGATTTCTTTCGGGAGATCATAAATCGTATAAATATCTTGAAACTGCGGAACGATCACTGGAGAATGCGACGGGTCTGACCAAACAGTTTTTGACTTTTGCTAAAGGTGGTGATCCGGTCAAAGAAATTATTTCTATCACCTCAATACTAACTGAAACGGTCCTTTTTTCACTCCGGGGCAGTAACCTTAAACCACAAATTGATATCGCCAGCGATCTCTGGTCAGTTGAGGCAGATCGGGGGCAGTTTAGTCAGGTTATCAGTAATTTGATTATTAATGCGCAGCAGGCGATGTCATCTGGAGGGGTAATCTTTATTATTGCCAGCAATGTTATGATTGCAGATCAACCTTCAGTGCAAATCACTATTCGCGATGAAGGTGATGGGATCGCCCCGGATGATCTTGGTCGGATATTTGATCCCTACTTTTCCACTAAATATCAAGGTCGTGGTCTGGGGCTTGCCTCGGTCTATTCCATCATCAAAAAACATAATGGTACAATTAAAGCTGATTCCAGGTTAGATGAGGGGACAACTTTTACTATCTGTTTGCCGGCCGTCACTGAAACTGTGGAGGTCATGGTCAGCGCCAGCGTTGTGGAAGAGAGTCATGATCGAGTTGACGGGGTCAGGATTTTGGTTCTTGACGACGACGCTGTGGTTCGTGAGGTGCTTGGTGAAATTTTACATGAGATGGGGCATGAGGTAGTTCATGTGGCTGAAGGCCGGGACGCGGTTGTGAAATACCAGGATGCTATGCAAAATGGCTCACCTTTTGCTCTGGTTATCGCCGATTTAACAATTCCCGGCGGTATGGGCGGTTTAGAAGCAACCAGGGAGATTTTGCAGATAGATCCTGAGGCAAGAGTTATTGTCTCCAGTGGCTATGCTACAGATCCGGTTATGACCGATTATGCCGCACATGGTTTTAGGGGCAGAGTTGCGAAACCTTACCGTTTTACAACTCTGCAAGAAGTAGTCGAGCAAGTTTTAGGTGGTTAATCCATTATTTAAGAGAGGAATCTATGGTTGGTATTACTATTTACAGTACCCAAGTATGTCCATATTGTGTTAAAGCCAAATCGTTGTTAACCAGTAAAGGGGCAACTTTTAACGAGATTGACATCAGTCAGGATCCGGCCCTGGTTGAAGAGGTTCAAATCCGGAGCGGTGGTCGTAGAACCGTGCCCCAGATTTTCATCAATGACCAGCATGTCGGTGGCTGTGATGACCTTTTCGCATTAGAGGCAGCGGGCAAACTTGATGAGTTATTACAAGACAATTAGTAACTTATAGAGCTTTATTCGTTTTTGTTCGACCTGTCTCAGCTGGGGTCATTTCTTGACATTTGGCGGCCAGGAAGTTCGCGTGTAAATCAAAGTTTTAACCCGCCATTTGTCAAGATGTGACCCCGTTTATAACGGCGAAGCAAAGTTCGCCTTTTTTTCTCTTTGACTTTGTGGCTAATGTGGCTATAGCATTATTTCAATAAACAGTAGTCGAATATTTACCTTTATTTATTCATGAAAGCTATTTCGACAGTTTACAGTGAAGAAAAAGATGGTTTCGGTTTACAGGCGACAATGATTTCACTCGATAATGGTGATTTTATTGTGGTTGTGACCGGTGGCCGGGATCATATTGGGGCGATCGCTTTAGCGTTGCCTCGTCCGAGCCTGGTCGAGGCTGATCGTCTAAGTGCAACCTCATCTATTTTGACTATGTTGGGGCATCGGGAGGATGAGTTGGTTAAGTATGTCAGTGAGACCGTGGCGGCGGCAACCGGTCAGAATGTGATAGTTATCGCCGGGGTCCATTATGACGGTCTAAATAGTGCCGAATTAGGTGTTTTGCGCACCCTCTGGATCTCTTTAACTGAGTTAGTGATTGATTGTATTTCTATACCTCAACCGGTCTCGTCTGGGGTCATTTCTTGACACTTGGCGGCCGCAAGATTCGTGCAAAACTTAAATTGTTAACCCGCCTTTTGTCAAGATGTGACTCCGTTTATGGGAGCGAAGCCATGTTCGTCATCATTTGTTGTGGCTTTATATTCGGAACCTAAATAGTTATATTATTTTTTGAGGGTCATGGAAAAGAGAAAGATTATAGTTGGTATCTCTGGTACCTCAGGTACTATCTATGGCATCAGGTTGTTGGAGGTTCTTAAATCGTATGCTGAGATTGAGACCCACTTGGTTATCTCCGATGTTGCCAAAGATATTATTCGTTATGAAAACAGTTGTGATCCTGAAGCTGTTCTAGCTTTGGCCGATACCGTTTACTCGATGACTGACCTTGGGGCGGCGATCTCCAGTGGCTCTTTTCTGACTGCGGGGATGATTGTTGCCCCCTGCTCAATAAAATCGCTTTCGGCAATTGCCAACTCCTACAATGATAATCTTTTGGTGCGGGCAGCAGATGTTTGCTTGAAGGAGCGGCGTAAATTAGTTCTGGTTGTGCGGGAGACGCCTCTGCATTTAGGGCATCTGGAGTTGATGGCTCAGGTAACCCGGCACGGGGCCGTAGTTTTGCCGCCAATGCCGGCTTTTTATCATAAACCTGAAACTATTGATGATATTATTAATCAGACAGTTGGTAAAGTGTTGGATAGCTTTGCTGTGACTCATAATTTATTTAAACGTTGGCAGGGCGAGGAGATTGTAAATGAGTTGTAAATCTAGATCATTGGTTGCGGGACTGGGCTTGTTGGTTTTGTTGTTATTATTGGTGAATCCTTCTGCGGTGCGAGCCGGAGGCGGGAATAGTTATCCGCTTGGGGCCGAATCATTTATGGTTGGGGCGGCCCCACCACCTGGATTTTATATGCTTAACTATACTTATTATTATCATGCCAGTGATATGAATGATGATAAGGGGAAGAACATCGATGTTTTCGATGACATTACGGTCTGGGCCGATGTCTTACGGTTTATCTGGTTCAGTGAAAAGCAGATCCTTGGTGGAAATTACGGCCAGCATCTTTTTTTGCCGTTGCTTGATGTCAGTCTCGATTTTAAGGCGCCGGTTGGCCCCAAAGGGAAAAACAGTTATGATGATACCGATGTTCCTTATGTCATCTACAGCCCTTTTCTCCTGGCCCATCACTTTATGCAGGGGAAACTTCACACTGTGTTTTCTCTGGTTGATATCTATATTCCGACTGGACAGGATGATGACAATTTGGCTGGGGTCGGGCACAATTTCTGGACTTTTGAACCAGCATTAGGAATCACCTATATGCCGACCCCGGCTTGGGAGTTTTCATTAAAATTAATGTATGATTTCAATACGAAACAGAATGATTGTCCGACGGTTTATGGATTCAATGTTGACCGGACTCCGGGTGATGAATTCCATTTTGACTACAGTGTTTCATACGGTTTTTCAAAAAGTTTTAGGGTCGGTCTGAGTGGCTATTACTATAAACAGGTAAGTGATGACGATTACGATATCGACTCGAGTGTGCCGCCGCCAGTACAGGATCTATTGAAAGACGATGAAGGGAATCATAGTCAGGTTTTTGCCGTCGGTCCGGGAGTCTGGTACAACTACAAAAATATGTTCTTCTCCCTGCGCACCCAGTTCGAGATGGATGCCAAGAATAAGACCGAAGGTCAGAATGTATGGTTTAAGTTTACATACGCATTCTAGGAGTCCGTCCGAGAATGCTCTTTTCTGTTCTCTGACAGCCTCCTACGAATATAACGGCGGCAGTTCATCTTTTTTAGGCTTGGATGATGATTGTGGATCTACTTTAAGCCTTGACGATAGTTCTGACCAGGTTTTTTCACCACTCCAGATTAAATTGTCATTCTGGCTATAAAGGGCCTGCTCAAGCTCGGCAAAAATTTTCTCCAGATCCGGATTTTTAAGTTTTTGGGCAACGGTTTTAAGGTTGGTTGGTGACTCCTGTTTCCAGGTGGCGATGGCCCAGTCAAGAATTGCCTGTTGGGTTGCTTGAGGGCTATTGTTGAGGCAGGCATTTTGTATAGCTTTACGGTTGGCAGTAGGTCGCGTCGTGTCCGCACTCATCGGTGTTTTTTTATTTTGTGGCAGGCGGCGTAAAGACCTATGCCAGAGCAGCAGAGTGATAACCCAGATCAATAACAGTATGGCGCTGGCTATTTGCCAGGGTTGAGATGTGCCTAACGGGCTTGCAGGCCTAAGGCGGTAATCGGTTGTTTCTGCTTGAGTATGGTCTTCCTTAGGAGCATCTTGCTGGTTGTTAGCGGAAGTCGTGGCCAGGGCTTGAGGTTCGTTATTTACAACCTTAATTACCAGTTCAGATAGGCTTGTCTGGCGTTGTCGGCTGTTAACTACATCCCACCACTTGATATTGATTGCTGGCAGGGTGAAGGTTCCCGGTTGTGAGGGGATGAAGGCTAAAGACTGACGTTTTAGCTCGTGAACCAGGCTGCCATCAACACTAGTTTGCAACTCAGGTTGGTCAAGGTAGATTTTACTGCCTTCAGGAGCTTCAACTTCGATCTTCGGGAGCTGTTCTGCAGTCAGACCTAATGCTTCAATTTGAATAGTTCTGGTTAAGGGTTCTCCGACTTTAAGTTTTACGATCTCATTCTGATTCTCCATGACCGCCACCTCGTGGGCCGGGAGCCAGATTTTACCGTTAAATTTGGTCGGAATCGGGGTTAGTGCAATTTTAAGTTCCTGACTTTTGGCCCGCAACCGCTGGCCCTGGTTTGAGAACCGACTGAAAAATGGGTCACCAGCGAAGCGGCGGCGACTGCTTCCATCTAAATTTATGGCCTGAAAGCGTAATGGTGGAATGATCACCTCATTACCCTCTTCTGCAATTATTGCATATTTCCTTTCGATAACCTGAAAATTTACACCATTTTTTTTGACCTGATAGTTGCAATCATCTCCAAGTTTTCGCACAATCGCATGTTCAATTTCAGGTTCCTCAAGTGAGGCCTCACCGATACGGAGCTGACTCCTGATGAAAAGTTTTACGTTTATGGTTATCTGTCCCTGGATATAAGCTGGACTATCCATTTGCGGACTGACTTCAAGAAAAACATCTTTTGTAATCTGGCCGTTTGGAGCTGTGGTCGGGATGGACTTGGTGACTTTTAACGTCAAGGGGTTACTTTTTTCATTACCGACTGTAAATGGTGCTATCGTGAAATTTCCGACCTGTTTCGCCTCGATCTCAAGCGTCCATAGCTTAGTCGCTTTGGCTGAGCCGTTACTGAGCTGAAAATTGCTGCTGCTGGAGCGGTTCAGGATCGTGAAATCACGCTCTAAGGCGCTGGTGTTAATGTCAGAAATAGTATTTTGGGCTCCGTCAGCTTCAATAAAGAGTCGGACTGTCTCGTCAATTCCGATGCTCTGTCGATCGAGCCGGGCTGAAATCTGCGCATCACTGGTTAATGGGAACACAAGTATCGCTAGAAATAGAAAAACTAAAAAACCGGGGACATAATACTTATTTGAAACCGGAAAAACCGGGGATATAATACTCATTTTACCACTCCTTACGGCCTTGGGAACGGTTTTCCCGGTCGCGGTATTGATAGAGAAACTTTCTTTTCAAGAGGCCACCGGGGTCATCAGGAACCCGGCGCAACCACTGTTCAAGAGCCTGCTGTTTCGGGTCAAGTGGCTTTTCTTCACTCTCTTGTGCCGAGGTGGCTGAGTTTTGTTCGGACTCATCTTTTGGCTCTTTAGTATCTTTTTTATTGGCTGGTTTGGCCGGTTCTTCTGGTTTAGGCTCAGGCTCGTCATCAGAGTTGTCTTTTGCCGAGGATTCGGGCTCTGATTCCTCATTGTTATTTGGTTGTTGTTGTTTGTCGGAGTTGTTCGGCTCTGTTTGCGTCTGGTCAGAGGTTTGCTCAGGTTGACTTTCGTCATCCTGTTTTTGAGAGTTATTTTTCTTGGAGTCATTTGTTTTGTCTGATTCAGAGTTTTGTTTATCCTCAGAATCTTGCTTATCTTCAGAATCTGGGTTTTCCTGTTGATCCTGCTCTTGGTTTTGCTCCTGTTCCTGCAGGAGTTTTTCAACCAAGTCCCGGTTGAAACGAGCATCTTCCATTTCAGGATTAAGAGCTAAGGCTTCATCGTAGGCGGCAAGCGCCTTTTCGAGTTCATCTGAATGGGCTAGGGCGTTGCCTCGATTATAGTAACTCAAAGCTGACGTTAGCGGTTCAAGGGTTGTCGCCGCCGCTTTAAATTTCTCGGCCCGATAAAGAGCTGCCGCTTGCCAATTGGGATTGTTACTTGCGGCGGCGGCCCGATCATAATCATTGGCGTTAAAGGCTGTGGCGGCTTGTTGGGTCGGGCGTTGCCAGAGATCCTCCCAGGAGAAGGCAGCGGCAGTTCTGGGAGAGTTGATAAGCGCAAATAAAATGAGCATGATCCAGCCCTTACGAAAGCATAATGAGGCCAATAAAAGCAGGGGGATAAGGAGCCAGGGGCCGCGATCCAGCCATTGGTCACCAGTTACTTTATTACCCTCGCGGTTTTCTGGAAAGAGGCTTGAGAGTTGATTCAAATGCTGAAAGGCACTCTCTTCAGCATCAATTTCAAGGTAGCTGCCCCGGCCCATCTCAGCAACTTTTCTTAACGCGGCAAAATCGGGGACCGGGACTACGATTTGTCCATGATTGTCTTTTACATAGCCGCCATCTGGTAGAGCTATCGGGGCCCCGGTTTTGGTGCCGACGGCAATGACATCAATTCGATGTTCTTGATCAACAATTTTCTCAGCTATAGCGATGGTCTGCTGATCGGCATCATCAGCAATTAAAATTATCTGACCACGATTAATCGCAGCGCGCTGCAGTAGTTCTAGGGCTTTTTCAAGTCCACGATCGGCCCGGCTGCCGGGTGCCGGAACTGTTTCAGTGTCAAGGCTGGGCAGGAGGTTGAGCAGAGTTGAGCGGTCATCAGTTAATGGGGTGACAATAAAACTGTCTCCGGCAAAGACGACTAGTCCTTGTTCGATTCCGACCCCCGATTTAATCAGATCTATGGCTTTATATCGAGCTCGGGTCAGGCGTGAGGGTGAGATGTCTGTAGCCATCATTGAGAGTGAGAGATCAAGGACCACAACTCGTCCCTCCGCCGCGCGAAACAGAGGTTGTGGCAGCCGTTCCCAGGCGGGTCCGGCTAAAGCGACAGTTGCCAGGATCAACATACTCACAAGAGCACTGTAGATGCGTTTGCGACCACTAATGTCATCACCAACCAGAAGTTGAGTGAGCAGGTGCTCATCGCAGACTTTGTGCCATTGGCTTTCCCCTGGTTCTTGCCGCTTAAGTGATGTCAAAAGAATCAAGCCTATCGGTAGGGCCAGAAGCCACCAGGGGCGCATAAAATGAAAATCAGAAAAAACCGGGGACATAATACCTATTTTTCTTTGAAAATAATTACGATAAAAGCAATGAGTAAGGCTAAACTTAAAGGCCAGTGAAATAGTTCGCGTATCGGTCGTAAAGAGTGATCTTCGCTTAAAACCGGTTCGAGCTTATCAAGTAGGGCATAGATCTGTTCCAAATCCGCACTTTTTCGAGCCCTGAAATAGCGCCCTCCAGTCAGTTGTGCGATCTCATTTAAGCTCTTTTCGTCAAGGTCGGCTGAGGGATTAACTACCCGGTTGCCAAAAAAACTGTTAACTACCATACGGTCGGCGCCAATACCGATGGTGTAGATTGAAACCTTGCCGGTCTTTGCTAGTTCAGCTGCTTTTAATGGTTCAATGCTGCCTGCAGTATTGGCTCCATCAGTTAGAAGAATGAGAACCTTGCGCTCTCCCGGCCGTTCATGCAGGCGTTTGACGGCAAGGCCTAAAGCATCTCCGATTGCGGTTTTCTCTCCGGCAATCCCGATCATTGATTCTTGCAGAAGCTGATTTACGGTTTGTCGATCAAGAGATAAAGGGGCCTGAAGATAGGCCCGGCTGCCGAAAAGAATCAGGCCAATGCGATCACCTTCACGACGTTCAATAAATTCGCCGGCAACCATTTTAATCATCGTCAAACGATCAACCGCCTGGCCTCTGATCTCCATATCCTTGGCCTTCATACTGCCGGAGATATCAACTGCGAGGAGGAGGTCACGACCACTAATCGGCATACTTACAGGTTCTCCCATCCATTGAGGACGGGCTGCGGCTAAAATTAGAAGAACCCAGGCAATTATGGCGCAAATTTTAAGCCAGTTAGAGTTTCTTTTATTTGTGTTCTCGCTAAAGCCGGCAAGTTCTCTGAAAAAAGGAATTTTCAAAGCTTTACCGACACTACTTTTAGCTTTAGACAGGAGAAAATAGCAGATTAGGGGTAGGGGTAGTGCCGCAAATATCCAGGGCCAGATAAATTTGGTCATGAGCGTCTACCTTTTAAGTCCTTAAACCATTTTCCTAAGACTGAACCCAAGACCACGAGATCGGTGTCGCAGGTTGGGGCATAGGGGCCTTGAACCAGGGGAGAGAGCGCTTCTCGAGTGTTTGCATTATCCATCGAGTGGCTATTTTTACAGATAAAATCGAGCCACTCTTGACCACAGAGATCAGCGACCTTTTTTTGCGGAAAATAGATCAGGGCAAAACGTCGCACAAGTGCAGACAGCTCTTGTAGTAAAAGCTGGCGCTGTCTGGGATCTGATGATTCAAGATTGAGTTTTTTAAGCTCGTTTAAAGCAAGTTTGATTGGTCGCAGACGGGCTTGGCGTTGGCGCCACTTAATTAAACTGAAACTTGTGATTGCCAACAGAAAAAAGGCAACCAACCACCAACCTAAAGCCGGTGGCCAGAAGCCCGGTTCCGGCGGGAGGTGGATATCTCTAAGGGCTGCGAGTGGGTTTTGCTGCATTTGATTCATGCTCTGGTTCCGTTACGCTTAAGGCTTAAGCCTTTGCGCATGACCCCGGCAATATCATTGCCCGAAACTATTTTAAGGTAGGGGAGTTTTAAGCTGGCAGCAATTTTATCAAGTTTTTCTCGCTGTTCATTGAAGGTCGCACAGTAGGCTTGGCGCAGCTCATCACTTCTGGTGTTAAATCGAGCTCGATTCTCACCGTCACTGATATTATAAATGCCCGGTGCTGGAGCTTCAAGCTCGAGCGGGTCGATGATCTGACAGAGGATGAGATCATTATGACGGCGCAGGCGACTTAAACTCTGCTCAAGGTTTTGGTCAAAGTTATAGAAATCGCTGATTAAAAAGATCCGGCTGCCGGGACGAATTGTGCGGCTACCGTGATGTAAAATCTGTTCCAAAAATGATTCATGACTTTCAGTTTCGTACTGCTTGGTGGCCTTGGCTAAGGCATGAATCAGAGCCAAAACCCCTTTACGCCCAGCCTTCGGCCTTAATTCAACTTTCTCTTCTGCGGTTTGCAGGATGCCACCAATGCGATCATTGTTAAAGGTTGCAGTCCAGGCAATAGTGGCGGCTAAGCGGGCCGCGATTACCGATTTGAAGGCCTCTTTGGTGCCGAAATAGAGAGACGGGCTGAAATCAACCAGGGTCATGATCGGGTGATCACGTTCTTCCATATAGAGTTTGGTGTGGGGTTTGCCACTTCGGGCAGTTACGCGCCAGTCAATCGAGCGAATGTCATCTCCCGGGGTATAGATTCGTGACTCGGCGTAATCCATGCCGCGCCCGCGAAACTTTGAGAGCATACTCCCGGCCATGATTGAGTAGGCCTTTTGCGAGCTTTTCCCGATCAGGGAACGGGCCTTGTGGCGTAACTCGAGTAACTCCTCAGTTGTGCAGGTTATCCCGTTGGCTGTCAGGGGTCGTGATTTTTTTCGAAAAGTAGGAAATCGCATAGGCGCTTATGGCACCGGAATATGGCGCAACAACTCATCAATAACCTGTTCGCTGTTAATACCTTCGGCTTCAGCCTCAAAGGTTAAAATCAAGCGATGGCGTAGGATATCATGGATGACGGCTTGAATGTCCTCGGGGGTTACGTACTCCTTGTTCTGCAGCCAGGCGTGGGCTTTGGCGCAACGTTCAAGGGCAATGGTGGCCCGGGGGCTGGCTCCGTATTCAATCCAGCGGTCCATCCTTTCCCCGCAAGCTTTGGGGTTGCGGGTGGCCAGGATAAGTTGGACAATATACTCTTTAAGTGGTTCCGCCAGGTAGAGATCAAGAACCTCTCGTCGAGCCAGCGATATTGTTGTCGGATGCAAAATCGTCGGTTGGGTTTCCGCTTCACCAAGTTCGCTTAAAGCTTCACGGCGAGCTAGGTCAAGAATCTTCTTTTCACTTTCGTAATCAGGGTAGTCGACATTGACCTGCATTAAGAAGCGATCGAGTTGGGCCTCAGGCAGAGGGTAGGTGCCCTCTTGTTCAATCGGGTTTTGGGTCGCCATCACCATGAAAAGTTTGGGCAACATATGGGTTTTACGACCGATACTGATCTGTCTCTCAGACATCGCTTCCAAAAGAGCCGACTGGACTTTGGCTGGGGCCCGATTGATCTCGTCAGCTAAGACGATGTTGTGAAAAAGTGGCCCGGGCTGGAAACGAAAAGAGTCGTTATTACGTTGGTAGATCTCGGTTCCGGTAAGGTCAGCCGGGAGTAGGTCCGGGGTAAATTGGAGGCGCTGGAAATCACCTTCAATGCAATCTGCCAAAGCTTTTACGGCTCGGGTTTTAGCAAGCCCCGGGGCCCCTTCAACCAGCAGGTGGCCATCGGCTAAAAGGGCAATCAGCAGGCGTTCAACCAAGGTTTCCTGGCCGATAATCTCACTCTCCATGCGCGTCTTTGCCTGGAGAAAAAAGCCAGTTGGCGAGTTACTGATAACTGGTGTGTCGGGTTGCGATGTCAGTTCCATAGTCATATTGCCGAAAAATTTGATTAATAAAAAGGTTAACCGTTGATGCTTTCGTTAAGAAATCACGGGATGGGTGACTAAGTTAGAATCTTTTTTTACCACAGAGAACACAGAGTTCACAGAGAACAGCATTTATGGTCTCTGTGAACTCTGTGTCCTCAAGAGAGTGCAACGAACGGGTGGTATAAGATTTTAAAAGCTTGCTGAAAAATAAAAGCACGAAACTGGTCTGCAACCAGCTTCGTGCCTCAAGTTGTCATTGTACGCTTGTTTACTTGCCCATTTTTGCCTTCAGTGCTGCCAGCTTGTCGTTAACGGCCTGATCGGCGCTGCCGCTATCTAAACCGGCAAATTCATTTTCGAGGCTATCACCACTGTCTTCTGCCATTTCTGCTGCGGCATCGGCTTCATGGGAAGAGCGATCAGCTTTAGCCCGCATCCGCGCCATAAGATCATCGGCGCTGTTTTTGTCAGACATTTTAGCTTTGGCTTGATAGATCTGCTTCTTTACTTCGGAGGCTTTACTCTGGGCGATGATAAAGTCACGATTACGTTTAAATTCGGCAAGCTCATCTTCAATCCGGCGGACATCCAGTTTTAAACTCTCGATCTGGGTCCGCTGTTCCTTGCAGCGAGGCTCCATCTCCAGTGCCTTTTGCTCATGCTCACCCGCCCGTCCTAAAGCTTTTACGGCGAGGTCTTCACGGCCGGCTTTAAGTGCGGCTTCGGCTTTAGCTTCCCAGTTGCTCTGCTCAAGTTTTTCTTTTCCGAGTAAAGCCTTAGCCTGTTTTTCTGTGGCAATGCAGGACATTACGGCTTGTTTTGCCTCTTTGATCTGCTTATCTTTGTCTCGGATCGCCTGGTCCAGCATCAATTCCGGGGTCTCAAGTTTATCGATGGCCTTATTGACGCCGGCCTGTCCAACCTTAAATATTCTACTAAAGATACTCATAATTGTGTTTTCTCCTAATTGATTAAAGATAATCTGCTAGTAAAGTCTCAGCTCGATCAACCGCTAATTCTAAAGATGTGAAGACGCGTAAAAGTTCATTGCTATCCAAATTTTCACATTCACGACTTTCGACTAGAACCAGACGCGGGTCTTCCGGGTTGGTCCGGTTAAGGCCAAAAGCAACCGGCAGGACCTCGGTATTAAGATCCAAAAGGTCGTGAAAGAGTTTTTCTGTAGCAACTGAGCTGATATTTCCGAGATCAATCTCAAAATAGAGATGACCACCATCTACGTTAATAAATACCGGTAATTCACCATCACGTTCGACCCGATAAATTCCATCATCAAGCTCGTCAACGCTGAATTCGTTAAATTCGAGAAAACTGACAAGATCCTCTTTCAATGAGCTGGTTACAATTATCTGTTCCATACGAGATCCTTTTCTCCTGTGAAATTTGTGCAAGTTGAAATTGCGTTTCAATCTTAGAATCTTAGAATTTTAGTAACTATTCAGGTGCCATCTCAAACTGCCGGGATTGGGGTCATTGCTGGTACAAGGTGCGTCAGCACCCCAGCTTTGACCCCGTTTATGGGAGCGAAGCAATGTTCGCCACCATTTGTTGTGGGTTTATAGTGGGAACCTGAATAGTTACCAATTTTCAATATTGGTGAATATAGGCTTTCTTTAATTGCAGGTCAAGAGCTGTGAGGTTGGATTTGAAAATTATAATTTGACGCCTGTTTGCATTACTGTGCTTTCCTGTGTTTTGGTGGGTGAATATGTGGGGCAAAATAAAACCAAGCCATTTCAGTAGATATTCGACGTTGTTGTAATTGGCGCTTAAGTTACATCGAAAATTGGCGAACTTTGCTATCGCCCCCATTCACAAGGGCGAAGCGATGTTTGCAGCTTCTCGCAGTAACTTAGCCCTAAAATTATGGGCGCCTGAAGAGCGACTTCAGACCGCTATTGTAGCAACATATTTAGAAGTATCGTAGTGCCGCTTTTTTTATTGGCCACAGACCCACACAGACCAACACAGACAAAAGCGGATAAAAGCCCAATGTCTGTGTGAGTCCGTGTGGGTCTGTGGCTAAAAAGCATTTACATGGAAGTTACAAGTTGCGACGCCATCAATTTTTACTTTCCAGATTTTCAATTCTGGTGCGCAACTCTGCATTTTCATCCCGTAGAGTTTCGACAGTTGCACTGAGCTCTTTTACCGCCTCAATAAGCGGGGCTACCAAGCATACCATTTGACCAGATGAAAGGCTTCCAAGATGGAATTGTCAAAACGCATATCACATACCGGCAGATAAAAAACAAGCCAAAAAAACTGTAACAATCACAGCGAAACTCCGCCATTCAATTTTTATATTCATAACTTTTACCAATCATTTTAATGTTACTTAATTCTTCCGGCCGTCATCTTTTGCTTTTGCTAGTGTAACCCAATAACCAAACAGATTCAAATACTAATGTAGATATGTTTTTTCATACGGGTGCACACCTGTTTAATGCTTAT
>DAOWHJ010000102.1 GCA_030641485.1 Pseudomonadota bacterium | reverse complement strand
TGGGAGGTGACCCAGGTTAATGAACTTTTAACTCAGATGGAACGTCATAAAGGTCTCTTTGTCTGTTCGACAAATTTGATGGATAGCCTTGATGCCGCCTCTCTGCGCCGCTTTGATCTGAAGATTAAGTTTGATTTTCTAAAACTTGAACAGGCATGGGATCTTTTTCAAGCGATCTTTAAAGAAAAGGGGGTAAAACTGAGCGACAAAAAGCATTGGCAGGGCGAACTCGAAAAACAGCGCACCCTGACCCCCGGAGATTTCGCCACCGTCGTGCGGAAAAGCCGGATAAGCGGCATCAAGCTAAGTCCGGCGGCAATGCTTACCGGCTTGGCCGGAGAAGTAGCTTTCAAAGATTCGGAATTCGTCCAAAATATCGGGTTTTTTGCATCACAATAAGGCCACTTGCGGCCGGATATTTACGAGTAGGAGAGATCAAGTTATGAATGAAAAAGCATTCTGGTTACAAATTTTGAACAGTTACGGAAACAGGTCGGAGATCGAAATTACAGGTTCTTCTTGACCTCATCCCATTTAGGAACGGTATTTTTTCGAGGTGCGGCATTAAGTATTTCAGTGACTTTTGCTTTAAGTGTAGAAATATCTTTTTTTGATATTCTTGATTCTATCGCAGACAATGCTTCAACCTGGCTCAATTGAGTGGTTAAAAAGTAGTTGGCCAAGTTGTTTAATGAAACACCCTGAGCTTTTGCTTCGTGAGATAACCGAATTTTCAACTCTGCGGGAACCCGCAAAGTTACAACTTGTGTTTTATTCATGATTACACCTCCTTTCTTCAACGATAAGTCTGAAAATGAGATGTGAAGCGCCAGCTTGGCTCAATAAAGCGGGTTTCGTTCGCAAATCCATAGACCGTTGGAAAATGGCAGTAAAAACTAAAATCTGGTTTCCCCCGAAGGTCGGGTTAGCGTAGGGAAATCCAAAAACGACTAAAGGAGCTGGATAATGTCATTTACACAAGTAGCTTCAATGGGAAGTATTATCGACTGATGTTCAAGAATGTCGGTCGCTTTTTGAGACAATTCTTCATGATCGTTCAAAATATATCGCAGGACGATATCAGCTGTAAGGTGAAAAAGTGGATCTATTTTCAATGGATATCGTTGACTTGTTGGTCATGGAATCATGTGAAATTTTAAATAAAGCCGCAATGACTTTTACCTCTATTGGCACAGAGGGAGGGGAGGTTGTTACATATTCCGGCTCTCTTCCCAATTGGGTTACAACGTGGATTGTAAATTATGGTTTTGTTCTTGGGGAAGGATCTTCTTCTGATGTTGCATATTTTACAAAAGATACAGGAACAGCGAATGTAAATTTTTCAGTAGGTTACCATAATGAACATACTGAGCATGAAATATTGCATATAGATGAGGTGGAACTTACGATAAAACGTGTTTCAAAGATGTTGCATAATTTACCGAAAAAAAGACAAATGCAAAATTCCGCAGACCGGATAAACCAAAAAAGTCCCCTTACTGTGAGGCAGAGGGTCTACCAGGCAGTTAAACGGGTATTGTATTTTCAAGATTAATGTGGTCGGTTCCAATTATTTCATTAATTAGTGGCTGTCCCCGATTATTCTTCAGATTATTCTTGGGTCGTTAAGAACATCGTAAAAGATTTCATCAGCCTCTTCCGGCCATTCCCATGGGGCGAGTTCATAGATCACTTCAAGATTCATTTTAAGGTCACCAATAAAATAATTTAAATAGTTACACAATTCTTTCTGTCGGATTAAATGAGATAGTTTCAAGTCCGGGCACCCTCTCGAACTCTTTCGTATTTGCGGTTAAAACTGCACAGCTATAAACTATTGCAGTTGCTGCAATGAGTAGATCATGGGCTCCAATCAGTTGCCCTTTTTTGCTTAGAGTTGCGAACAGTCCTGCATGAACCCTGGCCTCTTCGGTATGAAATCCTAAAACCGGCAACTTGGCTAATATGGACTCGACAAAAGCCGAACGGCGAGTTTGTCTTGCATCACTATTGGCGCAATGAACCCCAACCAGTAATTCAGATACAGTTATGGCGCTGATGTAAACATCCCCGTATTTTTCCCATTTTAAAAAATCTATGGGACTACCTGATCTCTCCGCATGGATAAAAACATTCGTATCTAATATTAGTCCCATTGGTTCTGCTCCGGGGGAAGCTGTTTCCGAATGTCGACTAAATTATTTGCGAATGCTGTTGCATCTTTTCCTAGCGTTGGTAATTCAGCGAAAAGTTTGTTTAGGTCTTTAACTTTCACAGGTGATGCAGAGGTAACCGGTGATATTCTGGCAATAACCTTATTCCCACGTTCCAGCTCGATAATTGTCTTTTGGTAGAAAACTCGATTTAGGACATCAGAAAATTGGCGAACTGCCTGAGTTACACTTATACGTTCCATTATTGTTACTCCCCTCTCTACTGAAAGTCGTATAATATGATTATAACATTAGTTTTAACCATTGTAAAGAAAAACACTGATGAAGAAAAAGAGGAGGGGCGAGGTGTCGCGGCTCCCGGTAAATCACACTATCTTTTCATAGCGACACCGCTTGTCGCCATAGGTTGCCGATGGCCTTCCTTTTGTCGTCGTTTTGCTTTATAGTAGATGAAAACAGAGCAAAGGGCAAGGGGTTCTTGAAAGCTGCAACCTGTAAAACATGGGGGGTGAGATATGCGCAGGAGAAGACACAAAAGAGTAAGTAGGGGGTTATTGGTGGTGGATGAGCAACAGCAAAATTTGATTTCTCAATGGGCTTTAACCGTGCTTTTGGATCTCCGGGGCTGGAAGAAACTGGAAGGGAAATTCAACGGCGGTTTCACTTCAGATTGTGACATCCTTACCGCTGTCGGCCTGGAACATCTTGAAGATGAGGAGATGAACAAAAAACAGTTTCTTGAGGCTCTGGAAAACCAGCAGGATAAGTTTGCCGACGAGCCCGCCGCCCCGAATAAACATCTGACCCGTAATTGTAAAGAAATTGCCGAATATATCGGCTTAAACAATGCGGAGCAACAGATTTTGCTCTTTACGGCGCTTCTCAAAGGAGACCAGGGGCTGCAAGAAGTGGCGAATAAACTTGGCGACGTGAATGTTGAGGCGATTGCTATTATCCTGTCAACCATTCTTGAACTTGGTCGTCAAGAGATTCGAGATGCGCTTTCTCGACAGGGTTTATTGTCGCGATCGGGTTTGTTGAATGTCGACCGGGTTACGCAATTTGAGTTGAACGACAAACTTGATCTGCTGGAAGGCCTGGGCGAAGCCCTTCAGGAGCCGGATGTTACGGTTGAGACGCTGTTGCGGAATTTTTTCACTCTGGTCGGGCCGCCTGAATTGACGAAGAAGGATTATCTCCATGAGAAAGATAATTTCAGCATGATTCGGGATCACCTTCGCCAGGCCAGAAAACAATCGACAAAAGGCGTAAATATCCTGGTTTACGGCCCTCCGGGTACCGGTAAGACCGAGTTTGCTAAAACCGTCGCTAAAACCCTGGGTTGCAAACTTTATGAAGTCAATATTGGTGACGAAGATAAACCTTATGATAAACCCAAACGTCTGCGAGCTTTTCAGCTTGCCCAACAGATTTTGTCACGACAAAAAAATGCCCTGATTCTTTTTGATGAGATTGACAGTCTGCTGATGGAGGGTTTTAGTTTTTTGCATGACGGTGACTCTCTCAATCTTAAGGCCTGGATCAATAAAAACCTGGAAAACAGTTCGGTACCGGCCATCTGGATTGCCAACGGTATCAATTTTGCCGATAGTGCATTTATCCGGCGTTTTGATATCGTTTTTAATCTTAATCACCCGCCGCGCTCAACCCGGCTAGAGATTTTGCGTAATTATTTGCAAGGTGTACCGGTTAGTTCTCAGTGGATGGAGCTGCTTGCCGACAACAAATATATTGCTCCAGCCGTGATTGCCCGAGCGGCCAAGGTTGTGCGTTGCCAGAAGCTCAAAACTGAAAAGGAAAATGAAAAACGACTGGAAAAACTTCTTGAATCAACTCAAACCGCGATGGGTTACCCCCGACAACCGATTGTCGAAGCCCCTGCTCAGATCAAATATCGATTAGGGGCGGTAAATCCAGATCACGATTTGCAGCAGATTGTTCAGGGCTTGCGGAAACATGGTGAGGGCCGTCTCTGTCTCTACGGCCCTCCAGGTACCGGAAAAACCGAATTTGGCCATTATCTGGCACGGCAACTCGATAAACCTTTGCTGATTAAACGAGGTTCAGATCTGCTTGGCATGTACGTTGGTGAGACTGAAGCCAATATTGCCGAAATGTTTTATGAGGCGACTTATGATAAATCGGTTTTGCTGCTTGATGAGGCTGACGGTTTTTTACGTGATCGACGTAAAGCCAGCCAGCGTTGGGAGGTGACCCAGGTTAATGAACTTTTAACTCAGATGGAACGTCATAAAGGTCTCTTTGTCTGTTCGACAAATTTGATGGATAGCCTTGATGCCGCGTCATTGCGCCGCTTTGACCTGAAGATTAAGTTCGATTTTCTAAAACTAGAGCAGGCCTGGGATCTTTTTCAAGCGATCTTTAAAGAAAAAGGCGTAAAACTGAGCGACAAAAAGCATTGGCAGGGTGAACTCGAAAAACAGCGCACCCTGACCCCCGGAGATTTTGCCACCGTCGTGCGAAAAAGCCGGATAAGCGGCATCAAGTTAAGCCCGGCAGCGATGCTTACCGGCTTGGCCGGAGAAGTAG
>DAOWHJ010000097.1 GCA_030641485.1 Pseudomonadota bacterium | reverse complement strand
TTGATCTTCCCCAACCAGAATTGATGGGCCACATCCGAAGTCAACATGAGCTTAACTTGTGGCTCAACCTCAGCCGGCCACTCCCCGGTGTAGACATCAACTTTACCCTTAGAAGTATCAACACAAATTTTCCCGACCGGATCCGTGTAATGCATCTCAAGAACGAGACCGGATTTAAGAATTGGCTCCTTAATCTCTGGATACTTACCCAACGACCCGAATAAACCACTCAAACCTTTGTAAAGTTGATCAATGTCCGTAATGTACTTTCCCATACTACTTCTCCTAAATTAGTTATCTCTTTAATATTAAAACGATTTTATGATAACAACTGGTCACCATATCTAAAAATATTCTATTAGGAACCAAAAAGCATCCTGAAACCAACAATACACAGAACTAACTATACGGTCAGTCAGTTAATCGCCAATAGCATAAGAGATACTCTCATGTCAATATAAAATTACTTTTTATTTTTACTAATGTAAAGACGTATAACCACCTAGCCAGTATAGAACAAAAGCCTTAAGCAATACATAAAACGAAAAAAAACCTAGCGTAACCATGAGTCAAAGCTACCCCATAACACTGGGACAGCTCTTAATCTAACCGTAAAACACTAGGTTATTTTTGAGTTTTTCAAACTCAAAAATAACTATATTGATTTTGAAAAAATTGTTTTATTATGAAACCTACATTATCAAAGTTAACTTATAGCGCTAGAACGGTTTTCCCTTATTTATAAAAATGATGGCACTCCTTCCCTTCTATTCTTGACACTGACTCCGGAATAGTATATCTAATTACGGAGCCAGTAAGGCAACTCCCAAAAAATCTCCCCAAAAAGCAGGGATTATATGTATAAAGATCGGAAAATTTACCTGACCTTGGAGAAACAGAAAAAAAACGGCAAAATCACGATTCTAATCGGACCTCGTCAAGTTGGCAAAACCACCCTGTTACAGCGCCTTTTTGATCAACTTCGCAACGATCACCGCTGCCTCTTCCTCGACCTAGACATCTACTCTCACTACGAGCAAGTCAGCTCCTATGAAAACCTCATTAACACCCTGAAGCTGAATGGCTATCAAACCGCGCAAGAGGAATTATTTGTCCTCTTTCTTGATGAATTCCAAAGATATTCGGATATCAGCAGGGTACTTAAATCTGTCTGTGATCACCATCACAATATAAAGGTATACGCCTCTGGTTCATCATCCCTAGCAATTAATGAACAAATCCAAGAAAGCCTGGCCGGGCGCAAGCGGATTATACGCATCTACCCTTTGAGCTTTCGTGAATACCTCCATTTTCGCGACAAAGATGAACTGAACGAGAAGCTGCAAAAAATATCGACTATCCAATCTGACAATCTTGACGCCCTACTCCCTGATGCCTTCGAGGAATTACACCGATTTTTGATCTATGGTGGCTATCCAGAGGTGGCTCAGGTGGAAGATCGAGAGAAGAAAGAAGTTTTGGCTTCGATTTTTGACCTGTATGTCAAAAAGGATCTGGTAGATTTACTGAAAGTTGACCGAATAAGGCACGCTAAAACATTGATCCGCCATCTTGCCGTCAACCATGGACAGGAAACCAGCTATAGCCGATTAGCTCAAGTGTCTGCAATTGATGAGAAAACAGCTAAAAACTACGTTGAAATTCTCAAAGAAACATTTGTAGTTACCGTCCATCCTCCCTGGTTTACGAATCGCAATAAAGAGTTAGTGAAGACCCCCAAAATCTATTTCCTTGATAACGGCGTCCGTAATTTTTTCATAAACAATTTCAACTCACACGATATGCGACAGGATAGCTCATTCCTCTTTGAAGGATATGTGATTTCTGAATTGATCAAGGCTGGGGTAATGGCCGATCAAATCAAATTTTGGCGTACCAAAAACAGACAAGAAGTCGATTTAATTCTGGAGGATGGAGAAAAACTAAAACCGGTCGAGATTAAATACAAAAAACGCCTCAAATCTACTGACTACAAGGGACTGAAGGGCTACAAAAAAGCATACCCAACCTGCAGCCCCCTCTACATGGTCAACCTAGCGAACAATACAACAACAGGTGAAGTGCAACACCTCTCGCCATTTGACCTCGGACGCTTACTTTGACACAAAAGGAGCGCCAATCGGATAGACAGCTGATATTTTATACACAGAACGGATAATGCTTTCGAATATACGTGGAGGCAGAAGCCATTTGACAAATAATCAGTCCTTCGGCGATTAACTTGCCGAAACCAGAGGTTGTTCCGGTGATGAGTATAACTTTCATTTTCTCACTCTCAGATTAGTAATAATAATGAGTTGGTTACATTCAAACGTTTAGTAACTGGTTGCTTAGCAGGTTGATAATCAAGGGAACGAAACCCCACGTGATTCCAACTGATACGGCACAAGCTTGCTTACCTTTAAAAACAAGAAATTGATCATCAGGAAAATCCCACCAACCTAGTACTGAAAAATTCAACTGTTCATAGACGTAACCGATGATGCTTGCAATAATCAGAACTGGAAAATGGCCCAAAGACGACACCGTAAGCGACAAGCCGCCCATCACCAATCCAAACATAATCAGCACGTTAATTACGGGGTTAATCGGTTTTCGATAAACCCACAAACGTGCTATTTTGGCAATTGTTTCCGCCAAAGCTCCAACCACAATGGCTATCAGATAAGTTTTAATCATAATTTCCTTCGCCTTATTTTTTTTAAATTTATCCTCAGGAGGCTGCCCAGGGGATAGAATTTTTTTCTTAGATCGAGACATTTTTTGAAAATAATGAAGAGTTGGGGAAAAAGAGCATTCCAGAACAGTCTCCTGATCAGTCCCAGAGACCGTTTTCTTTGTACCAATTGAGCGCATCTTCGATCTGGCGCTCCATGGGTACGACGCAATAGCCCAATTCCTGCACGGCTTTAGCGCTACTGTAGGAGGCGTGAACGCTCATATAGCGGGCTTGGCCCGGATTCATATCCGGAGCTTTTCCGGTAAAACTTGCGATGGTCTCGGCCAGAAAACCATAGAGAACAAAAAGGCTTTTAGGTGCAGTAAAACCAGGTGGTTTAGCCCCTATGGATTCTGCCATTTTACACATCATCGCCTTAAAGGTGGTGTTCTCACCGGCACAAATGTAACCCTCCCCCGGTCTGCCGTCTACAGCGGCAGCGATGTGAGCCTTCGCCACCTCGGTGACATGACCGAAGGAACCACCCCCAGGAGGGTAAGCCGGTACCTTGCCATCCCGCAATTCGTAAAAGAGGCGACCGGCCTGAAGAGTGTAGTCAAAAGGGCCGATCATGAAACCGGGGTAAATAACCACGGTTTCCAGCCCACGCTGATTGTAGGCAAGCACCAGTTTCTCCCCCTCCCGTTTAGTCTCAGCATAAGGGTAGCCCATATTGGCGAAGTTGAATAACTCCCAACTTTCATCCGCAACCCCATTAGGGTTGTAACCCAAAGTATCGACGCTACTGGTATGAACCATGCGCTTAACACCGTGTCTAAGGCAAGCCTCAGCCACGTTCACCGCCCCACCAACATTGATACGGCGCTGCCGAGCCATCAGCTTCTTCCAGAACGAGGTATCGCCGGCCACATGAAATACGACCTCGACCCCCGCCACAATTTTATCAACTTCATCGGCATTGGTAACATCTGCCAGGCAGATCTCAACCCCCATTGGCTCCAGATAGCTGATATCGGATCCGTGCATTCCTGAAGCCCGAACCTGCCAGCCCTTCTTGACCAACTCACTGACCAGATTGGTTCCAAGGAATCCGGTCGCTCCCGTAACCAGGCATTTCATATTTTAACCTCTTATCCTTATATTTATGTACCTTAAAATCTGTCATCATCTAACTTTTAAAGGAGCCGGGACAAAATTATCCGGTGCGCCCTTGGGGATATTGGCTTGTAAGGCTTGACTTCTTTTGTAGTCGACAACGATGCCGATACCCGGATATTGTATCCAGTCATTCATGGGTTCAACCGCTTGTCTCTCTTCTCGCGGGTCCTGAATCAGATTAACCACTTTGGCAACCGATGAATATACTAATTTGGGGCTGTACTTATTATCTTGCCAGATAAAATGAGCTTTCCAATTACGCCATTTCACTGCATAGAGATCCGAAGCGACAAAAACCGGAAATCCTTCACGGGGTGATTTATCAGTATTTCCAGTAAAAAATGGGATCATGTTTTTCCCGTCAATCAAGCGATCTTGAGGAATTTCGGCCCCGGCGACATCAACAATTGTCGAAAAGATATCGACCAGATGGACGATCTCGTTATTCCGTGAACCCTCAGGGATCTTGCCCGGCCATTTGGCAATAAACGGTACCCGCAAACCACCTTCCAAAGCAGTGTAATAGGATCCGGCCCAGGGACCAGTCCAACCGGTATACTGCCCATTGCCATTCCCTGCGGTCTCTGGACCATTATCGGCAGTAAAAATAAACAAGGTATTCTCTTCGATGCCAGCATCTTTGATTGCCTTGATTATTTCACCGACGTAATGATCGGTCTGCATCAACATATCAGTGTAGATACCATTACCCGATTTACCAGCAAAATCAGGGTGCGGCTGAGTTGGATAATGCATGGCCGTCAAGGGGACATAAGCAAAGAAAGGTTTACTTTTCTTGGCTTGCTCGTGAATATAATCTACGGTCATACGGGTCAGGTCGCCATCAATAAGGCGTTTTGCCTCCAGATCAAATTTCTTGACCGGCACCGGTTTTTCTCCAGCTTTAGCTTGCAGAATCCAGGGGAGAGCGTCTTTAGGTAGCGAATCATCCATATCGGCACGAGTGGTAAATTGATTCATCCAATCAGAATATCGCACCGCATCCCCCGAACTATCGGGAAGTCCATACCATTGATCAAAGCCCTGATCGGTCGGAAAGCGCCCTTGAGTTTTACCCAGATGCCATTTCCCAAAAATAGCGGTGGCATAGCCAACTTTCTTTAGAAGTTCAGCAACCGTCTCTTCCCATGGGATTAAACCGTAATAAGGAACTCCAATCGGCACCGCTTGATTACCGCTGCGAATCGCAAAGCGACCAGTCATCAAGGCCGAACGGCTGGGGGTGCATTGGGGCTCGGTGTTAAAGTTGAGCAGAGTTAAACCTTGTGTGGCAAGTTTGTCGATGTTCGGTGATGGTGCCCCGCGCAGCTCCCCGCCACCATAGGGACCAAAATCTCCCCATCCGGTATTATCGAGTAAAACCAACACCACGTTGGGCTGCGGGTTCGCCGCTTGAACCGAAGCTATAGACAACAGGGAAATCAGGCATAAGCCCAGACATATCATCATGCGTTTAGCGAACATAGTCATTCTCCTTTCAACCTAATAATAAATTTGATGGAGTCGCACCCCAAGGGCACTTTGTTTAGCGAAATTTTTACTTGGCCGTCCCGTGATTTGTTACAAATGCATCACGCTTATGTGATGTATCGACCCAGTGAGAGCATCTTTCTCAATCTCTCACTGCGAGGCCTGAGATAAGATCAGTAGAGAGCGCCTAAAATCAACACATGTCGTATTTATCGCCAACATACACCGTGGACTCCAGTGTCGACATGACAGCTAAAACACTATTATAGCTAAGGCGCTTAACATGTGGGCCAGCCCATGTCAATAACAAATTCATTATTTTAAATTTATCGTAACTATTCAGGTTCCCACTATAAAGCCACAACAAATGGCGACGAACATTGCTTCGCTCCCATAAACGGGGTCAAAGCTGGGGGGCTGACGCACCTTGTACCAGCAATGACCCCAATCCCGACTGCCTGAATAGTTACAACTTATCTAAAGTAAACAAGTGTTGACTATTAATCTAAAAGATGGCATAGAGGATGACGACACTAATTGAGCAAAAAGACAATATTATAAGGTACACTGGAGTTTTACGAGCAACGGACAAACACATGAGGGGCACATGCAGCAGCGCGGGATTCTGAGACGGGAAAAGCTCCTGGCGGCGGCACGGCAGTTATTGGGCGAACAGGAGGTCGGAGAGATCAGTTTTTCCAACATCTGTGAACGAGCGGAAGTTCCGAGACCTTCAGCGTACCACTTCTTCCCCGACATCAATGCCATCTACCTCGCCCTGACCGAAAGTAACAATGCAAATATCGAGAATTTACTGACACAACCTGTCGAGCAGCAGGAGGTGCGGAGCTGGCAACACCTGCTCGAATTGCTCGTAGACCGCCTGGTGGATCACTATGATACACACCCAGATCTTGCCAAGCTTGTCTACAGTGGCAAGATACCGACCGAGGTTCGCCTCTCTGAACGCACCTATGACCACAAATACGCCCAGATCACGCTGGATCTATTTCAACAACATTTTGTCCTGCCGCCGGGCCGCGACTGGATCATGACGTTCTTCATCGCCACAGAGCTCGTAGATACGGTACTTTCTCTCTCTTTCCTTGAGCATCAAAGTCTGGTGCCGGGAATGATTAAAGAGGCCAAACGCGCAGCGCTCGCCTACCTCAGACTGTACGTAGGAGACTATCCCTCCCGACAGCAATCTCGCCTGACCGAGTAACCTGAACAGATAGCAAACCTATCAATAACTCCTACAAGGGGGAACTCATGGAACAAAAACTTACTACCACCCGACCAAAAGGCGCGGGCCTCGTCATTGGACTTCTCTATCTACTGGCGATCGGCATTGTCGCCTACTGGGTCTCATTTTTCTCCGGCGGTGAAGTACAAGCGACACAAGACGACTGCTACATCATTTTTCAACGCAACTTCCCGGCACCGGACGCCATGATTGCCCTATGCGCTGTGATTTGTGCTGAAGGTCTGCGGCGCTGCAAGGAGTGGGCGGTTCTGTGGGGGCTAGTGGCGGTGGGCGGCTTGTTCTTTCTGGGACTCATTGACATCGCCTACAACCTGTGGAATAACATGTACTTCAAGGTCTCCGGAGAGATGGGTGCCGAGATCTTCATCAACATCTTCTGCATGGGCTTCGGGGCCTTCTTAATGGTGTACCTGTGGCGTAACCGCAATCGGCTGGAGAAGTGAAAATCGGAGAATCTGACAATCAGCTTTGATGCCCTCGTAAAAAGTCACGGGATGGCTAAGTAAAAAGGATCCTCTTTCAGCATCCCAAATTGACTCCTATTAAGAAAGTTGGCTTGATTTTTATGCGCTATTAGGATATACTATTTACATATACTTCAACAGACTACTACAAGGGGGTCTTTCAATGAAAACTATCTCGTTGAAACTTGATGATTCTATCTTTGGAGAGACAGAAGACATTATTGCCGGGTTGAAACAACCCCGAAACCGATACATCAATGAAGCAGTAGATTACTATAACAAAATTCAAAAACGCAAAAAACTGGAGCAAACATTGCGCAAAGAGTCTCTGATAGTTAAAGAAGATTCAATGTCGGTTCTAAAAGAGTTTGAGATTTATGAATATGAAAGTTAAACAATTTGAAATCTGGCTTGCAGATTTAAATCCGCAAATTGGGACTGAACCCGGCAAAACCAGACCGGTTCTGATTGTTCAATCAAACTTACTCAACCGGGCTTTACACCCATCATCCCTAATCTGTCCTCTCACAACGAACATCAAACTGCAATCTGAAATTTTACGACTCCATATAGAACTTGAAGGTTCGGGTTTAAGGGAGAAGAGCGACGTCATGATTGATCAGATCCGGGCAATTGATAATCAGAGGCTTACCAAAAAAATCGGCCGCTTACCGGAAGGAATGATTGGTAAATTGAAAGAAAATCTGATGATTGTTTTTGACTTGGATTAAAGCCTGATGGCGTCGTAAAATATATTGTACCGATCATAGTCATGTTAAAAGATATGAACGTTCGTTCGTTTTTTTCTTGACATGAAGTTAAACTCCAGTGTATGGCACAGAGATGGAGATTCTGGTTTGCATTAAACAGGTGGGCGATGAGGGAGAGACAAACCGGTTTGACGTCCATGCCCTGGAAGAATCACTTGGCCTAAAAGACCAACTTAATGCCCAATTGTTGGAGTCGGTTTCTGTAGACGTGGTCACGGTCGGCCCGGATAAAGCGTCAAAGATCATCCGGCGCGCCTTTGGCTTAGGTGCCGACAGGGGCTATCATATTGTCACTGAAGATCCAGAATATATTTCGTCTTTTATCACTGCATCGAGACTGGCGGCAGTGGCGAAAAAGAGACCATACGACCTGATTCTGACCGGAATTATGTCGACGGATATGATGGCGGGTCAAACCGGCCCGATGCTGGCTAAAATCTTAGGACTTCCCTGCGCCACCGGTGTCATAAAAACCAGCCTGCCCACCAATGACAATCTAATTGAGATTGAGCGGGAACTGGAAAATGGTTTCAGGGATTGTCTGACAATCCAAATGCCAGCGGTACTGACCATTCAGGCCGGCATCAATACTCCCAGGTATCCCCGCCTCTCCAAGATGTTGGCCGCCAGCCAAAAAGAGATCAAAATCTTTAAGGAAGCCGATCTTTTCCCTGAACCAATCGAGACAAATGAGATCTACATCGGCCTGGAACAACCTGAAAAAACCAGGTCAGGCCAGGTGTTGAAAGGATCTTTATCCGACAAGGCGGAACAATTATTCGTTTGGCTAAAGGAGAAAGATCTTATATGAAACAGATACTGGTAATCGCGGAAATCTTTGCCGGTCAAATTCGGCCGATAACCTGGGAACTGGTCGCCGCAGCCCATAAGATTAAAAACAGTCCATCCCTAAAGCAGCTCTCCCCTGCCATCCATATCATTGTCCCGGCAAATGACCCCGCACCCTTATCTGAAAAGATCGCTAAGCAGACCGGCATAGATGTCATTGGATTACAAATTCCGGAACTTCAAACCTATACCAGTGAAATCTATCTCTGTTGCCTTGAACAACTGATGCGGGGAAACCCGCAAATAAGTGACTCTTATCAGAACGTTTTCTTGTCAAAAAGCAAGAAAACAACCTGTAAGGCTCTAATCAAAAAAATAAACCCTTCTCATATCCTGATCGCCCACAGCTCTCAAGGACAAGATTTTGCCCCGGGCCTGGCCTTGGGCTTAAAAGCCGCAGCCATATCTGGAGTCAATGGTATCCGCTCCGATGAAAACGGGCTGATCTATTCCCGCCCGGTATTCAACAACACTCAAAACCTGGTGGTTCGCCCAGCCTCTAACCGACCGGTGGTACTGACTCTGATGCCCGGAATCTTCAAACTGATGCTCGAAAAAGAGGGAAAACCTGGACGAGTGGATATCCGTAAAAGCCCCTTTACGCCCGAAACTTGTGGTAAAGAGCGTGTCCGGCATCGCGAGACAGTGAGAAAAACTTGCGAAAATAAGGCCCTGAAAAAAGCCAATATCATTGTTGCGGCCGGTCGTGGTATCAAAGAGAAAGAGGATCTCAAATCTGTTTTCAAATTTGCCCAATACTTTCCCACTGCCGCAGTAGGAGCCTCCCGACCCTTGATCGATATGGGTTGGCTCGGGTACCAACACCAGGTCGGCATGACTGGTGCCACGGTTGCGCCTAAACTCTATATCGCCTGCGGCATCTCCGGCTCCTCCCAACATTTGGCAGGTATCAAGGATGCCGATTTTGTCGTAAGCATCAATAAAAACCCGCAAGCCCCCATATTTCGGCATTCAGATGTCTGTATTACCGCAGATATTGTTGAATTTATAAAAACTTTTTTAAACTGTTCAGGTGACGGCCATAAAGATACAGCAAATGGTGCGAACGTTGCTACGCCCACTTCGAGGGGGACACAGCTCAGCCCGTCACGGGCTTAAGCCCGGCCTGGAGGTATGTCCCCGCATCGAGATAGGTTGAGGAAGGCTCCTAAATAGTTACAACTTTAAAAAAACAGGAGACACCAATGGATTTTACAATTTCAGATAGGATTCAGACCATTGTTGAGATGATCAACGAGTTTGTCGAGGCGGAACTTATCCCCCTTGAGCCGGAATTTTTAGTCAAGGATTTTAAAGAGCTATTGCCGGTGCTTCGCGAAAAACAGGAGATGGTAAAAAAAATGGAGCTCTGGGCACCCAATTTTCCGGTTGAATGCGGCGGTATGGGACTTTCACTCTTAGAGCACGGTCTGGTATCAGAGGCCCTGGGCCGGTCTCCCCTGGGCCATTATACATTTTGGTGCCAGGCCCCCGATGCCGGCAATGTTGAAATTTTGCATGAGCATGGCACTAAAGAACAGAAGCAGCGCTATCTCAATCCTCTGGTTCGGGGCGAAATTCGATCCTGTTTTGCCATGACCGAGGTGGATATGCCGGGCTCAAATCCGGTTATGCTGGAGACCACAGCAACCAAAGATGGCAACGATTATGTGATAAATGGTCACAAATGGTATACTACGGCAGCAGACGGAGCTGATTTTGCCATCACCATGGCGGTCACCAACCCGGAGGCATCGACCTATCGTCAAGCCAGCATGATCATTGTACCAACGAGTACGCCCGGCTTCAATCTGGTTCGTAATATCCCGGTTATGGGCCATGAAGGCAGTGATTATTTCAGTCACGGGGAGATTTTGTTTGAATCTTGCCGGGTACCCCAAGAAAACCTGCTGGGAACCGAAGGTCAAGGCTTTGTCATGGCTCAGGATCGTTTAGGCCCAGGTCGAATCCACCATTGCATGCGCTGGCTCGGAATCTGTCAACGCGCTTTTGATCTCATGTGCAAACGGGCCAATGAACGGGTGATTTCACCTGACGGCAAAACCTTAGGCCAGCAACAGACCATCCAGAACTGGATTGCTGAATCCGCAGCCGAACTCCAGGCGGCCAGGCTTTTGACCCTTAACTCGGCTTGGCAGATCGATAAAAACGGGGCAGCAGCGGCCCGGGATTCGATCTCCACAATTAAATTCGTGGTCGCCAACACCATGAACAAAATTGTCGACCGCGCCCTCCAGGTTCACGGCGGACTAGGCATGACTGATGATACCATCCTGGCTTTTTTCTACCGCCATGAACGGGCCGCCAGAATTTACGATGGGGCTGATGAAGTCCATAAAAGCTCGCTGGCTAAACGAATATTAAAAAAACTGAGAATGGGATGAATTACGAAGAGTTTAAAAAAAATCATGCCTCCTCAAGCGAAGATATTGCGAGAAATATATTTCTTGAAAACCGAGACAGTATCCGGATTAAAAAGGAAAAAACTGCGGTAAATAATCTGGAAAAAATCTTTAACGCAGTATTCAGTATTTCTTATAAAAAGGGCTTCCAGGCCATGAGTATGCGGGATTTAAGTCGAGAAACCAGCATGAGTCTAGGCTCTTTATATGCTTATTTCACTGGCAAAGAAAAACTTCTGGGAATTATCCATACCCAGGGCTGGGCCATTATAAAAAAGAATCTTGAGGAGATCTCGACAGCCCATGAAAATCCCCGAAAAAAACTGAGCGCTGTAATCAAAGCCCATATATTTCTCTCCGAGCTGTTTCGGCCCTGGTTTTACTTCACATTCATGGAGGCCAGGAATCTTAAACCAACAGAGTTTGAGACGGTAAAGGCCATGGAAGAATACACCCACAAAACCCTTGTAGATATTTTTTCACTGGGCGAAAAACAGGGTGTTTTCAAACCCGGCAACCATGAACTGACCAGCAGTATGATCAAGGGCATACAGCAGGAGTGGTACTTAAAACGATGGAAATATCGCAAATTAAATGTGTCAGTGGATCAGTTTGCCGATCATTTGATCGGTATAGTGGAGGCTTTCTGTCTGGTTCAGGAGACAGAAAGGACACCCTGAAAAAGTTTGAGAAGTAACCTTGATGCCCTCGTAAAAAGTCACGGGATGGCTAAGTAAAAATTTCGATATACAAGATGTTGTGGTTTTTCAGGCGCGAGACCATACATGTAGTATGTCGAGTGCCTGAAAAACCACAACAGCGCAGTAGATCGGACTT
>DAOWHJ010000106.1 GCA_030641485.1 Pseudomonadota bacterium | reverse complement strand
TTTTGTGAAGGATGTCGGCAGAGACGATTTTCATAACTACTTTTTCATCGAATCCCGCCGCCATTGCCACGGCCTGCTCCGGGGATTGGGCCAGGCAGTCCTGACAGACCATGCCACCATGTAGGCTGAGGAGCTCTTTGGCTTCATGTTCGAGTAGGGCTGTACGTCCCTCAGACTGAGCCGTGTGGAGAATCTGCTGGCCGCGTTTTTTTGCTTTGGCTCCCATATCGAAGACAAATTTAGCTTTAGATTTATAGCCGCGTAGGTAGCCGCCGTACTCGGCCAGAACCCCAATCGATTTACAGGCTAATTCAAGTGAGTCAAAAACTGGAATACCGTAGTAGCGTAGGAGGTCGAGTGAGTGTGGTTTTGCAAAACTGTAGAGAGAATGCATGATAATCGGTTTACCGGTTTCCTGGACCAGCTTGCCGAATTGATGCGCCGTATCTTCTTCAGCATAAGCTAGGCTTTCCGAAAAGCGGATGCTGTAGCCGCCAAATAGTCCCACCACTAGAACCCCACCGATATTGGGGTCATGTAATAAAATACGGGCGCATTCGGCTAGCACTTGAGGGTTATCATCGGCACCACCAGCAACATCAATGGGGTTGGCAGTTGATGCCGCACTCGGGAGTATGGCCTGAAGTTTTTTCTGAGTTTTGGGGCTGATCTCGGGCATGTTGACTTTGAGGTCGGTTAATTCATCGGCCCCGATGGTGGCATGGCCGCCACCGTCAGCTAAAATCGCGACGTTGTTGTTCTTGATTGCTGGCAGGTTAGCTAAAGTTTCTGCACAGGGTAGCAACTCATCTGATTTTTCAACCACAATGATTCCGGCTCGACTAAAGGCGGTACGAGCAACCTCAGACATGCCAGCCAGAGCCCCCGTGTGAGATCCGGCCGAGCGTTTGCCCGTAGATGAACGACCACTTTTTAAGAGGACGATTGGTTTTTTGCGCGTCGTCCGGTAGGCTTGTTGGAGAAATTTGCGCCCATTACGCATTCCTTCAACATACATGAGGATGGCTTTGGTGTTGGGGTCATTCTCAAAAAATTCTAGATATTCATGAAAATTAATGTCGGCCTCATTTCCGACGCCAACATAGTAAGAGAATCCAACTCTACTCTTGATCTTAGCTTCAGTAATCATGGTCAGGGCCATGTTACCACTCTGTGAAATTAGGGCGATACCACCTTTCGGGGCATCACGAAGGCCGACTAGGTTAAGATTTTTGTGCATATTGATCATGCCCGAGGTGTTGGGTCCGATCAGGCGAATATTATACTTGCGGGCAGTTTCTACCATTTCGGCTTCTAATGCCTTGCCTGCATCCCCAAGCTCACCGAAACCACCAGCAATAATTACCGCTCCAGCAACTCCTTTCTTGCCACAATCTTCTAAAACTTTAGGTAGGGTTTTGGCTGGTGTTGTGATCAAAACAAGGTCAACCGGCTCTTCAATGGCGGAAACTTTAGGGTAACATTTTACCCCGAGAACACTGGTGAGTTTTGGGTTGACTCCGTAGATTGTGCCTTCATACTTTTCCTCCAAAAGAATTCTGATTGCCTGGTAGCCGCGTTTAGTGACGGTTTTGGAGGCACCGACGACTGCGATTGAACTAGCATTTAGGATTTTGTCACTAAGCATGTTTATCTCCCGTAGTATTTAGGTGTACGTTTCTCGGCAAAGGCGACAATTCCCTCACGCCAGTCCTCGGTTGTCATGCAGGATAAAATTGCTTCCGCTTCAATCATTAAGGCTGTTTGCAGGTCAAGACTTTCAGCCTGGTTAAGAATGGTTTTGGCAAATTTCATTGAAATTGGTGCTTTTTTCGCCATGGTCGCCGCCAGCTCTAAAGCCGCAGGCATAAGCTCCTCTATGGGATAGGATTGCAAAGCGAGCCCCATTTCTACTGCGGCTTTGCCATCTAAAACTCGGCCGGTAAAAACCAGTTCCTTAGCTTTTTGTCGACCAATAAGTTTACCTAAATGAGAGGTGACACCGCCGCCGACAAAAGTTCCGAGCCCGGTTTCAGGAAAAGCAATTGAGGCCTTTTCTGCCATGAGCAAAAAATCACCGTTTAAGGCCAGTTCGCTGCCCGCGCCACGGGCAGCCCCGTTAACAGCAACGATGACCGGTTTGGGGAAAACATATAGAAGCCTGGTGGTCTCGTGTGCCAAGAGAATGTATTCGCGTTTCTGCCAGGGGGTGCGCTCACCTTTTTTGTGCTCTTTTAAGTCGGCTCCAGCGCAAAAAGCCTGTTTGTCGCCTTCTGGTCGTTTGCGTATTGAACCGGTCAGGATCAGGGCGCGAACCTTGTCATCTTGTGCGGCATCTTCTAAAACGGCCTGAATGTCTAGATAGAGCTGTTCGATGACCGCGTTCATTCTGTCCGGTCGGTTTAAGCGGAGAATTCCAACCCCGTCGTGACGCTCATAAATTACTGTCTCGTACGCCATACTGTACCTCCAATTATTTGTTTACTTAGCCATCCCGCGACTTTTTACGACGCTATCAAACTTAACCTAAATGCAAGGTCGCAAGTTGAACTTAAACCATTTGCTATTATCTCTAACATTTTTATTAAAGCCAAGCAGTTTCGTTGAGCAGATGAGTGACATAACTACTCGGGTGATGTCAAGAGAATTGTTGAGAAAAATGGATTTTACCGTTGGCATTTAAACTTTAAAAGAGCTGATCGAAAAAGGCTTGACTCTAAGAGCTCTCTTGGTTAATATCGCACTTCGTAAGAATTGCATTATTAAAGAGAAGAGAATGGTGGTGGCAAGCTTTTATGCCGCCGGAAAGATCATAAAAGATCGCGGACCGGGCACTATCTAGTTTTTTATGGAGTTGTCTCTGTGTGCTTCTAGGGTTCCTGGTTTTGCCGGTTTGTAGGTGGCTTGAGATGGAAAAAACAGTACAATTGAAAGACGCAGCTCGTCAGATGACGGAGATTGCCGCACAAATCCGGCAACAGCTTGATGATGAAGATGATATCCGAAATATGGACGATTTTGATATTATTCTGCGAAGTGTTGCGGCAACCCTTTCAACTATTTCAACTGCCTCTATATTACTTCCCGATGCGATGGTTGAGATGTGTGAAGCATGCCTGACTATCGGTAAACGACATGATTTACAGAAAAAATTAGAGTATGCTCTCGCTGATAGTAGGGAACAATCTTGATAAAATTAAAGGAAAATGTAGAGATATGTTTGAAACCCTGGCACCTGAATCTAATAAGCGAAATTCACTAAGATTGCTGACCAATGTTTTGTTGGTTGGAGTACTCGTTTTCCTTATGTTTGGAGCTTCAGCTCTAGCCGCCGAGCGCATGTCGGTGAAAGTTGGCCTTGCTAATGTGCGCTCCGGGCCGAGTAAGCAAAGCGATGTCGCTTGGCAGGTGACAAAATATCATCCTTTCAGGATCCTGAAAAAGAAAGGTAATTGGTACGAGTGTAAGGATTTCGAAGGTGACAGTGGTTGGCTTAGTAAATCCCTCTTAGTGAAAACTGCGACCGTTATTACTATCAGGGAGAATTGTAATGTCAGATCTGGTCCGGGAACTAAGAATAAAATCCTTTTTATTGTTGACCGTGAAGTTCCGTTAAAGGTACTTAAGCGTCAGGGACGTTGGCTTGAAATCGTCCACGAGGATGGAGATAAGGGTTGGATCCATGCCTCACTTGTTTGGTAGTTAAATAAGATATTTGATTGTGCAGTTAGATGGCTGACTTTAGTTGTATCACTCCCGCCATTGGGATAATATAACTAAAACTCGGCCTTTTTTATACGCTATATGCGGTCCCGCCATATTTCCCGAGTCCTTATAATTTTTCCAATTCTTGTTTTACGGCTACACCCAATTCCGCAATCAAGTAGGGTTTTTTGATAAAGACCCCGGCGCCATTGTTCAGGGTTTTTTCAACTTCATCATTCTCGGAAAAGCCACTGGTGATGACGGCCTTTTGTTTGGGCTTGATTTTTTTGATGCGGGCAAAAGTTTCACGACCGTTGATGCCGGGATCCATCACCATGTCAAGAATTATCAGGTCAGCATTGTGTTTGTTGAACCAGGCTATGGCCTCTTCACCGGAGGCAACACTTGCAACTTGGTAATTTAACTCTTCCAGAATCTGCCGGGCAACTTCTCGTTGTAACGGTTCGTCGTCAACAATTAAGATTTTCTCTTGTTTGCCTTTTAGAGTGGCCAATGAGACAGTTTTGTTTTTTGCGGAACTGCTCTTTTCGGTTGCTGGAAAATAGAGGTCAAACCTAGTTCCAGGGTTGAGGTTAGTAGCCGTAACCCGGCCGTTATGTTCCTGTAAGGTGTTCCAAACCACCGCCAGTCCTAAACCACTACCACTTTTGCCCATGACTTTTTTACTATAGAATGGCTCAAAGATGTGCTCAATATCATCATCTGAAATTCCCGGACCATCATCCTTGACACTTAAACAGATATATTTACATGGATTTAGGCCGAGCTTGTTGACGGTCACGCTGTCGGCCTCTAAAACCTTGGTCGAAATCTCAATATTGCCGTTACCATTAATCGCCTCGGCGCTGTTATTTACAAGGTTCATAAGGCACTTTTTAACGTGCGTTGCTGAACATAGAATACGAGACGGGTCGGCGCTGAAATAAGTTCTGAGAGTAAGTTTCGGATTCTCTTCCAAGGTTTTGTTGTATTCTGGAGAGTCGAGGTACTCGTGGATAATCTGATGAATGTCATGAGCCTCTTTTTTGTTCGCAACTCCGCGGGCAACAGTAAGCAGATCGTTGACAATCTCAGCCGCCCGACGACCAGATTTTAAAATGGTTGTCAAAGGTTTACGTAGGTTGCTCTCCTGAGGCAGTTGTAAAAGTAGAATTTCAGGGTAGGAGATGATGCCGGAGAGGATATTGTTGAGGTCGTGGGCAACTCCGCCAGCGAGCAGTCCGATAGCCTCCATTTTCTGGGCCTGATTGAGTTCTTTCTCAAGGTGAATTCGCTCCCTGGCTATTTGGTTCTCTTCGGTGCAGTCGTGAAAGGTTATAAGGTGGCGGTTGCCAATTGGGGTGAAATTAAACTTTACCTCGCGGGTTGAACTGTCCTTGCAGGTGACGAACCAGACTTTACTTTCAATAGGTTTGCCTAATGTTATATTGCGGAGTTCCTTATGCCAGAGGTTTTGGGCTTTCTTTCGGTAGTCATTGTCAGGGTAGGCTTTCTGCCACCAGATCTCAAGGGTCGGGACGTCGCTTAAATTGTAGCCAAAAGTATTACTGAACTTACGGTTTAAAAATTCAGTTTTTCCTTTTTTATTGATTATTCCCATTGGTATATGGGCATTCTCAACAACTTGAAAAAATCTATTTTCACTCTCTTTTAAGGCGTGTTCAGTCTTAATCCGCTCTTCAATCATGGTGTTGGCTGAGTCGGCTAGGCGGTTAAATTCAATAAAGGAGATCTCTTGCTGGTTGATCATTGTGGCTCGGGTGGCTGAATTCGTAAAAAAGGTTTCGAAAAGGCCAATATTCTTTTTAATTTTATTACTTAACAGCCGGGCAATTAGATAGGAACAAATCAGCAGAAAAAGTAGGGAGAGAGATATATGGATGATTTTTTTTAGCAGCTCATCTTTTAAGGTTTGCAGGTTGAGTGCGATCACCTGCTCAGTTTTTTTAAGATCAATTACGGCGCCAACATACCACTCCCAGTCAGCAATAGGCAAGCAGTAGCCGAGCTTTGTGATTGCGGGCAATTGCCCATGTGCGGGTCGTTTTTCATTAATAAAACCACCACCGGAGCGGGCGGTTACGATCAGCTTGTTTACTGTGCCTGGGTTTGATCGCGAGAGGGCTTGTGGAGTCAGGCGTTTGCCGAGTGGTTCTAATAAACTGCGACCATTCCAGTCGCCAATGGTCAAGTGGGGCCATGTTGTTTCGCTGGTTTCTTTGTACCAGGTTATTATTTCATGTTTAATTGTCGCCTCTTCCTCATGCAGATATTTCCCATTGCCAATGGCCCACTTAAGGGGTTTGAAATATTTTATATAGGAGATTTTTTCGACCAGAACTCCCGGCTGGTCGGGCTGGTTCCAGAGGTATGAACAAAAACCTTCACCCTTTACTGACTTGGCAATACCAAGGATTTTATTAAGTAGTGAGATGAGATTGCTGTTTTTAAGTTCATACAGGTTAACGCCTTCCAGTTCGGGATTGTTGTGGTTGATAAGCTCAACCCCCTGCAGGTCTTCGGCAAAATAGTAGCCTCGGCCTTGGTCCCATGAAATCGCATAGAGAGCATCGTGAATTAATTTGGCGATTTCACTCTCGGGTTTGGCCTGGTTTTTTTGATAGATAAAGTCAGCTATCAGGTGAGCTTCTTCGGTTCTATTTTTGACCTGGTTGCGTAATCTCTTTGTCGCCTGTGACTTATGGTAATTGATGTAATTGACAACCTGGGTAACCTCACTTTTTATCAAAGCTCTCTGTTTTTCGATAGCTTGTGATCGAGTGCTACTGCTCTCCTGGTTGAACTTTTTGAATTCATCACTGATCAGTAATGAACTGACAAGTATAAAAAAAAGAACGATAATCAAGGCCATGCTATAGAGATATGTGGTTATCAGGCCGGGTTTTCTTTTCATTGGTTGATAATCCTGAAAATCTTGATCATTTTTCCATTGATTGAGCGCAACTGATACACATAGGTGTAGCTGGGTCGAAGTCCAGGCGGCGCTTGTCGATCTCTTCATCGCAGCGTGAACAGAGACCAAAAGTACCAGCGTCAATTTTTTGTAAAGCAATTTTGATCTGTTGTGATTTGAGTTGACGTCGACGGCGGCTCTCAAGGGCGACTGCCTGGGCCTGCATAGCCTCCATGCGTGAGAGGCGGCCGACCCGAGATTGGTCAAGTTCAACCGGCTGCGCCCCCTCTCGGGCACCTAGCTCACTGGCTAAAATCTCTTTTTGGAGAGCCAGAAGTTGTTTTCTGTATGATTCCATTTTTAATCAAATAATTTTTGAGCAATAAATGCTGCTGGCAGTTCATGGGTATACTCCACTATATTCTAGGTAGAAAGTTTAGTAAAGCTAAAAAATGATGGCGGCTTAAAAAGCACCATCAATACTATTTTTGGTTGCCAATCGTGCGGCTTAATAGTAGAATGTAAGGTTATGATTGATTCTGGTTGGTTAGCTACTTTGGCGGGGCTGCGGCAGGCGCAGTTTGATCTCAAGCTGCCTTTTACGATCGCTTTTTCGGGAGCGTCAGAAAAAAGTACACAGAGGCTTGTGTGCCAGAAACTCTTGCGCCTTATTCCTGGAAAAAGGATGGTTTGTGCTGCTCTTTGGGGGACGCGCGCGGTTGTAGTTAAACTCTTTCTTGACCACCATAAAGCTGAACGTCATTTTAAGCGTGAGCTCGTAGGAGTTCAGGCGCTGATTAAGGCCGGGGTTGAGACCCCGGGTTTACTTTTTTTCGGGTCAGTTTTTTCGGGGCACCTGCCGCTTATAATCTTCACTGAAATCAGGTCAGCCTCAACTTTAGTCGATCTCTGGTTTGCCCCGACTAAGGCTTGGACACGACCGAGATTGCTCAAGAGAGTCTGCGAAACGATAGCGGGTCATCATTTGGCCGGTTTACTCCAGAGTGACATTCACTGGAGTAACTTCCTCTTTACCGACAAGTTGATCTATACCATTGATGGTGATGCGGTTGAGGATAGCTCTGCTGGGACTGAAATTGGTCGGGAAGCAAGTTTCGCTAATCTGGCTCTTTTTTTAGCCGAATCATACCCCGAAATTGATGACTACCTAGAGCTTTGTTGGCGTGGTTACTGCCAAAATCGGGGCTGGTTAGTGGCCGCTGGTGATGTCGAGCGTTTAATGTCACTGATTGGTAAGCATCGTTGTCGTAAAGTCAACAAATTTGTTGTGAAATCACTACGGAGTTGTACTGCTTTTGTGGCCCAGCAAAGATCCGGTTTCCACACTCTGCTCGATAGATCTTATCAAGGTGGAGTTTTAGATGCCCTGTTGAGTCGGCCGGATGAAATGATGGCTCAAGGTGAGATTTTAAAAGCCGGAAACAGCGCGACCGTGGTTAGGTTCAAGATCGAAGGGCTTGATCTGGTTGTGAAACGTTATAATATCAAAAATTTCAGGCATGCACTCAGGCGTTGCCTGCGCCCTAGCCGTGCCTTTGTCTCTTGGAAAATGGGGCAGCGTTTGCATTGGTGGCAAATCGCGACCCCAAAACCGGTGGCGATGTTGGAAAAGAGAACTTATGGCTTGCGTTCGACCGCCTATTTCATTACTGAGTATGTTGCTGGCAGCTCAGCTTACGACTGTTTACGTCGGCCGGACCTTTCTGAATCTGAGTTAAAAAATTGGCTCCAGCAGTTTGCAACCATGTTGAAACAGTTGCAAAACTTAGGTTTAAGTCATGGTGATTTCAAAGCAACTAATTTTCTTTGTGGTGCTGATCTTAAGCTCTATTTATTGGATTTGGATGCGATGCGCTATTGGCCTGATTCTAGTGCTAGGTTTAAAAAGGTAGTTACGCGTGATTACCAGCGCTTGCTTGCTAATTGGCATGATACCCCCGAACTTGAGCGATCTTTTAAAAAAATGATCGATAAATTGTAGTTGTATTTTCTAGGAATTTAATAATTATGATAGTTTTAGGTCTTTCCGGGTCTTTGACCCACGATCCCTCAGCGGCGCTTTTTATTGATGGTGAGTTGGTTGCTGCGGCTGAAGAGGAGCGCTTTTTGCGGGATAAGCATGCAAAAAACCGCTGGCCTTACCATTCGGCTCGTTTTTGTCTCGATTTTGCCAAGGTTAAACCGGAAATGATCGA
>DAOWHJ010000068.1 GCA_030641485.1 Pseudomonadota bacterium | reverse complement strand
TCTTAATGCGCCCCGGCTTGACCTTGCATACCTAGTGGGCTTGGGTCAGCAATTTGTCCCACCAGCTCCGGCCAAAGCCCAGGCAATCTCCCCCCCCAAAACAGCTAATGCTATAAAGTATTCCTCTGAACCACCCTCCCCGCCGGCGCTGATTGTGAGCGGCAAGATCAATGTAAAGCAGGCCCTCTATGAAGGTTATAGAGTTGATGCTTTTTTGCTGCACTACCGTTATGAGGGGGCTCTTTTAACCCTCAGCGACCTGAGTGGGAGGTTGGCTGAGGGTGAATTTTCAGGTGATGCGGAAATTAAGCCGTTTCGAGTACAGCCTGAGTTTAAGGGGTTCTTTGCCCTCTCTGATCTCAATGTTGCGACTCTTATGGTGATGGCTGCGCCAAAAGTTAAAGATAGTTTTTATGGGGTCGGGGCGGGAGAGTTTAAGTTCTCCGGGCACGGTGCAACCTCCGAAGGGTTGCGGAAAAGTTTGTCGCTCGACGGACAATACTCTCTCCGTCAGGCCGGAATGAGGAAGTTGCCGATAACCGTTGCCCTCTCACAGCTTTTGGATCTGCCGCAGATGGAGGAGGTAGACTTTGCAGAGTTTGCAGGTAACCTGCGTATTAGAGATGGGCAATTGCAACTCAATAGCAACTGGCACGGGGATCAGTTAAGCGGTAATGCGATTGGCGACATTGGTCTTGATGGTGGGCTGAATTTGCCGGTTACTCTAGTTTTGAACCAGGATTTGAGTGCGAAGTTAGCTCGACGTTATACTTGGGTCAAGGAGAGTTTCAATCAGCAGGATGAGGCCGAGATTGAACTTTATTTGGCTGGGACGTTATCGCAGCCTGAGTTGCGTTTGAATAATGAAAAAGTTGTTCAGAGTTTGCAGCGCAAGCTTGAGGAGAAAATCCTGCGGAAATTGGAGAAGAGATTACGTGATAAGCATGGTGAGTCCGGGGGGCAAGCTGATGCAACTGAGGGGCTTTTACGTAGAATTTTGCAGTAGTTTGGAGTTGTAGGTGCAACGGCAATAGTTGCCGTTTTTATGGGTCTATTTTTGATCAAGTAGTAGCCTTACGAATAGATAAAATAGATTCTTTTCATTGACTCTGACAGGAGGGTTGAATCATGGCGTTAAGACTTTTGTGTATGGATTGTGATTATGAAAAGCAATTAACCCCGGACCAGAAAGATATCAAAATTTGTCCTAAATGTGGAAAGGGTAATATTCAGGTCTACGATGATGAACTTGACAAGGGCGCGCACTGTGCCGGAACTATTAACCCGGTAACCAGAAAATAGGTTGTCGGCTTGGTGTTGTTTGGCCAGTCGGCAATTTTTTCAAGACACCCTTATCAAAGTTGTGCATAGAAAAAAGGGCGGGGATTTCCCCGCCCTTTTTTCTTGCCTTTACATAAGTGGTGAAATTTGCTATCCCTCAACCTTATGGTTTAGTGTGTTAGACAAAAACCTGTGGATGTTAAACTTTCAGGAGAGAGAGAATGGCCGTTATTGTTCAATATATTGTGGTCAGAAATGGAGAGCAGAAGATGACGTTTACCTCCAAAAAAGAGGCTGATGCTTATGATAAACTTCTCGATATTTCCGATCAAATGTACATTTTTTTAGAGTCCTCAACGCTTGGTATGGGTCCAGATCAACTTGAGGAGTTATCGTTCTTTTTGGCCGAAAACCGGGATGTCGCTGTAGGTTTGCTGCGTGGTGGTAAGGTGGGGAAGAAAACCGCAACCGTGACCAAGACTGCGCTTGAGGAAAAGAAACGTCCAAATGCGGGTCGGAAAAATGTTAAGGGCCGTAAAGCAGCGCCTGCGGCAGTTGCCAGCGGGGCGTAGTTATAATTTAAGGGTCTGTAAATAACATGGCCAATATTGCGCTTAGATTTTTGTCAGGTTTGGATGCGGTGTTTGAGGGGAAACCGCAGGTGTAGCAAGGCTACGTTGGGGATTTTGCGATTGAATTGTATGCAAAAATGGCTCGAAGATAAGGTGCAAGATTGGTTAGGTTATTATTTTGCGGGCCCTAAGGTCTTGAAGAGTTTTTGTTTTGGGGTCACGCTCCTTTTTCTGTCTCTGATTTGCGCTGCATGTCAGAGGTCAGGCACTAAGGTCGAACCTGATTTGACGAAATTCAGTGGTCTGGCTGAAAATGGGGTTCGTATTGGGATTGTTGATCCGGACCTGGGCCCGGCAGGACGTTATGCCTTCGCTGTTTTGGAAAAGTTGAAATCGTTTGATACAGTTTTAGCTACAGCAATGATTGACAATGTTATTACCCATGAGAGCCATGTCCGGGCTTTGCTCGATAAAATTATGCGCCGTGAAATTGATGCCGGATTTATCTATCGTAGTGATGCCTTGATGGTTGCTGATAGGTTGAATGTTGTTGAGATTCCCACCTCGTTCTCGGTTTCTCCCGAGTACTCTCTGGCGCGGATAAAGGGTTCTCTATATCCTGAAGTGGCGCTTAATTTTATCAACTGGTTAATAGCTTTAGCACAGCGAGATACTTGGGTTGAATTTGGTTTTAAGGTGCCGCCAATTCAGGTCAAATCGACCGATGTTGGCTCAGTTAATACCTTAATAGTACCCGATTCATCGGCCAAGCTGACAATCTTTGCGGCCGCAGTTTTTTATGACGTCTTGAAAGAGTTGTCGTGCAAGTACACTGATCTTAACGGTGTTGAAATAGTGTGTGAGTTCGCGGGTTCCGGCAAGCTCTATCAGAAGATTGAACATGGTGCCCAAGGTCGGTATGGTGCGGACATCTTTCTCTCAGCAGCACCTTGCTATGTGGCTGAACTTGAGTGTTTAGGGTTGGCCGATTGTCGGCAGACATTCATGCGCAATGACCTCGTTGTCGGGGTGTCCAAACCTTGAATTTCCCCAGTTTTCCCGCCTTGGTGACAGTTGTTGTTTTACTTGCCGGACTCTTTTTCGGTTCGCCGTTTGTGGCTTTGCTCCAATCTTTCACGGTTGCCGATGGTTTTTCTGCACTTCTAAATCGTCAGGTTCTAGTGGTTGTTTTGACGAGCTTGATAACGGCTTTGGTTGCAACCGGGTTTGCGGCAGTTGTTGGGACGGTTTTAGGCTACTATTTTACATTTCACAAAAATTCCAGCAGCCGTTGGTTGAAAACCTTCTTCTCACTACCCTTGGTTCTGCCCCCATCCGCCGCCGGCTATATGTTGCTTTTAGCCTTCGGTCGTTATGGTCTCATCGGTGCCCCCCTGTATCAGGCCTTTTCCGTGCAGATAATGTTTACTATGGCGGCTCTGGTTTTGGCCCAATTTTTCATTGTTACTCCATTGATGATGCAAGCTGCAAGTTCAGCCTTTCAACAGGTGCCGGCCTCTTTAGTCAAAGCCAGTCACTCGTTGGGGGCGAGTGAGTATCGGACCTTTGTTAAGGTTTTGTTGCCACTTTCAAAACCGGTTCTGGTCGCGGGAGTGATTACCGCTTTTGCTCGAGCGGTTGGTGAGTTCGGCGCGACTATGATGGTCGCGGGCCGTTTGAAAACCATTCCCATAATGATCTATGTTAAAGCAATGGGTGGTGATGCCGGGGTTGCCGATGGGCTTTCGTTACTGTTGGTTCTGCTCTCATTCACGGTGCTTTTGTTGGTTAATATGCTCGGGGAGCGTCGCTGATGACGCTAGAACTAAATGACGTCTCGCTCGAAATTGACCGGGAACTAATCCTTGACCGGGTCAGTTTTAAATTAGCAGCAGGTCAGTCTCTGGTAGTTTTAGGTAACTCCGGGGCCGGAAAAAGTAAACTTTTGGAAGTGATTGCTGGTCTTATTAAAAACCAGCAAGGTCAGATTAGGCTTGGCGGGCAGGGTATCGACATGCTCCCTCCTCAGGAGCGCGGGATTGGTTTTGTCTTTCAAGACTACGCCCTCTTTCCGCATATGAATGCCAGAGAGAATATTCTTTTTGGCCTTAATGCCCGCAACGCTTCAGAAGAAGAGAAATCTAAGTGGCTTAAAGCAGTGACTGCGGAACTCAGAATCGATCATTTGCTTGAGCGTTTTCCGACAGAGCTCTCCGGTGGTCAGCAACAGCGGGTTGCCTTGGCCCGGAGTATGGTTTTGCGGCCTGAAGTTCTGCTTCTCGATGAGCCACTTTCCGCCCTTGATGCTGCCAGCCGAGAACGACTCGCTCTATTGATAAAAAAAATTCAAAAGAAATATCGTGTGACCATGCTCTATGTTACCCATGATCACAACGAAGCCCGCTTTATGGGTGATCAGGTGTTGGTGCTTGATGCCGGGAAAGTCGTGCAGAAAGGTAGTCCCGCTGAAATTTTTTCCCGACCAAACTCTCGTTTTGTCGCCCACTTTACCGCCACCAGAAATATTGTGCCGGCCCAGATAGTTAAGCTTTATGATACAGAAAAAGCTTTGGTGGAGTTCTTTGGTAATCGGCTGATGTCAACCTCATTTCCGCTTCATGGGGGTGAAGTCTGGGTCTGTTTGCGGCCCGAACATTTGGACTTGGTCTATGGTGATACAGCTAGAAAGGGGGCCAATGAGCTTATGCCGGTAAATCGAATTTCAGGCTACCGGATAAGTCAATTCATTCCTCAGGGTGGGGTTACGGTTTTGGTTGAGCTTGAGAAAGGTGGGAGTCGGCTTATGGTTTTCAGCTCAAGTCGCAAGGTTGAGCTAAAAGAGTTGGTTATCGGTGATCAGGCTGATCTGGTTGTCACTGCGGCTAATGTTCACTGCCTGCCGCGACAGGCAGATGATATCTACTGTCAGCCATAATTTTTTAAGAGACCCCCAGGAGGTTGTCCCAGAATAGAAAATTTTTCTCAGATCGAGGCATTATTTGAAAAAAATAACGAAGAGCTGAGGGAAAAGAGCATTCTCGGGCAGCCTCCTAGCCATACATTTCTTGATAATATTGACGATAGCTACCGTCACGAACCTGTTTGAGCCACTCCTGATTATCAAGATACCAGTCGATTGTCATCTCCATGCCGGTTTTAAGATCAGTTTGCGGCACCCAGCCCAGATCCTTTTTGATTTTGTCAGCGTCGATGGCGTAACGTTGGTCATGGCCTTTACGGTCACCGACAAATTTAATCAGCTCTTGGCGTAAACGGCCGTCGGGAAGTGGACCTAAGCGGCGATCTAAAGAGTTACAGAGAAGTTTTACGAGCTCAATGTTCTCCATCTCATTGTGGCCGCCGATATTATAGGTTTCACCGCTTTTTGCTTGAATCATTACCAATTCTAAAGCCCGGCAGTGGTCTTCAACATAGAGCCAGTCGCGGACGTTTTTCCCATCACCATAGACCGGCAAATCAAGACCTTCTAGGGCATTGCTGATCATTAATGGAATCAGTTTCTCAGGAAATTGCAGGGGGCCGTAATTATTCGAACAGTTAGTAATCAAAGTGTCGAGCTTGTAGGTGTGGTGATAGGCTCGAACAAGGTGGTCAGCTGAGGCTTTACTGGCTGCGTAAGGACTGTTGGGACTGTATGGTGTGGTCTCGCTAAAGTAACCTTCAGCTCCTAAAGAGCCGTAAACCTCATCGGTTGAAACCTGGAGAAAGCGGCACTTGCTACTGTTTTCATCGCCGCAGTAGCTTCTGAAAGCTTCAAGCATGGTGAAGGTGCCAACTATATTGGTTTCAATGAAGGCGGCCGGTCCGGTTATGCTCCGGTCAACGTGGGATTCTGCGGCAAAGTTAACGATGAAATCGGGCTTTTTCTCTTGCAGGAGTTTGTCCACCAGATCGCGATTGCCGATATCACCATGGCTAAAGAGGTAGCGTGAATCCTTTTCAAGATCTTTTAAGTTTTCAGGGTTGCCAGCGTAAGTTGCGGCATCAAGGTTTATGACCCGGTAGTCGGAAAAGTTATTGAGGAGAAGACGGATAAAATTACTTCCAATAAAGCCGAGTCCACCAGTGACGAGAACTGTTTTCATGATTTTCTTTATCCCTCTTCAGCTAAGATATCTGCAAGATAGGTGCGGTAGGGAGAGTTCGGCATTTTTTGCAGAACATCATCCAGTTGGTTGTCGTCAATAAAATTCATGCGCCAGGCGACTTCCTCAATACAGCCGAATTTAAGGCCTTGACGTTGTTCTAAGGTGCCGATAAAGTGACTCGCCTCGAGCAGGCTTTGATGGGTGCCGGTATCAAGCCAGGCAACCCCGCGACCGATCTTTTGTACATTAAGTTGGTTTTTTTCGAGGTAGATGCGGTTTAAGTCGGTAATCTCCAGCTCACCCCGAGCCGATGGCTGCATGGCCTCTGCGAGATCACAGACTTGATGGTCATAGACATAGAGTCCGGGAACCGCATAGTGTGATTTCGGTTGTTTGGGTTTCTCCTCAAGGCTTATGGCTTTGCCCGCAGCATCAAATTCGACGACCCCATAGCGTTCAGGATCCTTAACATAGTAGCCGTAAACTAAGGCGCCACTTGTGAACTCACGAATTGGATTTAAAAAGATATACTTACCGTAAAAAATATTATCACCCAAGATCAAGCAGACCGGTTGGTTGTCAATGAAATCACGGCCTAGAATAAAAGCTTGGGCAATCCCCTCAGGGTGCTCCTGCACCGTATAGGAGATCTTGATACCAAGCTCAGCACCATCTCCTAAGAGCTCTTCAAAACGAGGCAGATCATGGGGCGTCGAGATAATTAAAACCTCGCGAATGCCGGCCATCATTATTGTCGACAGCGGATAGTAGATCATCGGTTTGTCGTAGATCGGCATCAACTGCTTACTTGCAATTTTAGAAAGAGGGTAAAGGCGGCTGCCGGCCCCACCAGCTAAAATTATTCCCTTAGTTACAGACATCTTAAAGATTATCCTCTCTGGTTATGTTTTTTTACACACTGTCAGCTTGATGAATTTTTTTTGCCACCATTGTTATTTGTTGAACTCAGGGGTCACTTTTTTTAGAAAAGCACCAACTCCAGTTTTGAAATCCAAAGTTCTTGATGCGGCAATAATTCCCTGCCGTTCACTTTCAAGGTATTCACTTAGTGACAATCCGGGCATTTTCGCTAGGATATCCTTGGTTGCAGCTTGGGCTTTGCGAGGTCCAATGGTTAACGACTTCACGAGCTTGAGGGCTTCGTTTTCAGCTTCCTCACTTTTGCTGAAGCGACTGACCAGGCCTATCTCGGCGGCCTGCTTACCACCTATTCGGCCATTGGTAAGGAAAAAATCCGCGGCTCGGGCTTTTCCTAAGGCCTCAATGACCGCAAAACTGCTGCCGCCATCGGGAACTGCAGCGATACCGATATAGCCTGCAACAAAAAGAGCATTTTCGGTGGCCAGGCTGATATCTGCAGCTAAAGCTAGGCCCACACCGGCCCCAGCGCAAACTCCATCAATGAGGGAGACGAAAATTTTCTCCATCCGCCGAATCGCTAATGCCGTTGCATTCAGGGTGGCGGAAAGTTCCTCGATGGTGTTAGTGATATTCTTGTTGTCAATTCCTTGTTGAAAACTTACCAGGTCGCCACCTCCGGAAAATATCGGACCTTCGGCCTCCAAAAGCACCACCCCGACCTCATCATCCCAGCGTAATTCACGGACAGCGTCCCATAGTGCTTTGGCCATCTCAGGGCTGTAAGCGTTAGCCTTCTCTGGTTGATTGAGTCGTAACCGGGCATAGCCGTCAATTTTTTTGATCGTCACAAACTTTCTCATTTAACTCGTGTGCTCCCCACATTTTTCTGGTTATAAAATTGGCCTCCTACATACTCAATTGGATGCCAGTTTGTCAACTTTTAACAAAAAAAACTTGACACTGAAATGCCGCTG
>DAOWHJ010000108.1 GCA_030641485.1 Pseudomonadota bacterium | reverse complement strand
GAATTTTTTCTCTTTCACATTAAAACGACACTCGTTAGTCTGCCGTTCCAGTACAGCATAACTCCGGGCAACTTTCAAAAAAACATGGAGTTCACGCAAATTTGTCCGCCAACGAAAGGCTTCCCGCTGACGATAATTAATGCCTAAAAAAAGGCTCAAACCCATACCCATAATTGCAACCACGACAATCAGTTCCACCAAGGTGAAAGCTCTTTGTTTCAGTGGGCAAGGTTCAAAATTTAGATGGTGTTGACGGTTATACATCCGACGCAATTATGCCCTATCAGTTTTCCCAACTGTTAATATCACCTTTATCATCATCTCCTCCGGATTGCCCATCAACCCCATATGAGATGAGATCATAGTCACCGTGGTCACCTGGGCTCTTGTAGCTATACTTGTTACCCCAGGGATCATTGGGAATATTTTTTGGCATATAGGGACCATCCCAATTTCTCGCACCTTCGGGTTTGTCCCGCAGGGCTTCAAGACCCTGGGCTGTGGTCGGATAAACATCGTTATCAAGACGATAAGAGTCGAGTGCAGTCCCTAAAAGTTCAATTTGGGCGCGAGCCGTTTTACGTTTAGCTCCACTTACCTTTTTAAACATCGTTGGTGCCACCAAAGAGGCCAACAAACCAATAATCACCATTACAATCAATAATTCAATCAGGGTGAACCCCTTATTTTTCAACTCTTTATGTTTACGCATCATATCTCCTTAACAAAAAATTAATACTTTGTGTTCACCTGTGGCTCCTTAGCTTTACCCGCCAAGTTCGTTGACACTAAAAATCGCCATTAACATTGAAACCACAATTGCACCAATAACCAGACCCATGAAAAGAATGACCAAAGGCTCGAACAGTGAGGTTAGGGCTTTAATCGTAACCTTGAGTTCGCGGTCATACATCTCGGCCAGTTTTTCGAGCATCTCGTCTAAATGACCGGTCTCTTCACCGACCCCGACCATGTGAACCGCCATCGATGGAAAGATGGGGTCGGCAGCCAGAACCTGCGAAATAACTGCACCTTGGCGCAACTCCTCCTGAAGATGGGCAACCTTCTGTTCAAGAATTTTATTACTGATGACGCCACTGACAACCTGCAGAGATTCAAGAATCGGCACCCCGCTGGCAAGCATAGCCCCTAAGGTTCTGAAAAAACGGGCCAGATCCATTTTGATGAAGATCCCGCCAAACAATGGTAGACGCAACGACAGGCGGTCGATTATTAAACGCCCCGATGGACTCCGATAAAATTGGCGATAACCCCAAACAACGGCAGCACCCCCTCCCCCTAAAGCCCACCACCAGCTCTGCATAAAGTTTCCACAACCAAGCATCACTTGAGTTGCGACCGGCAAAGCGACCCCCATATCTGAGAAAATAGCCGCAAACTTGGGGAGGACAAAAGCGAGCAGAAGAATAATCGAAGCCCCGGTCGTCAAACTTAAAACCAATGGATAGATCATCGCCCCGAACAAGAACTCTTTAAGCTCCCGAATTCCATTCAGATAGAGAGCCAAGCGCCCCAGAGCCGCATCCAGCATACCACCACTCTCACCAGCTCGTACCATGCCGACAAAAACCGGTGGAAAAATCTCCGGGTGACTGTGCAGGGCCCCCCAGAAAGTACTCCCCTCTTTGACCTGCTCCCGCAGATTCTCCATCACCTGACTAAAGAGCGGTTTTTCAACCAGCTCAACCAAAATCACCAGAGCCCGATTCAAGGGCACCCCGGCTTTAAGAAGTAGCCCTAAATCCTCGGCAAATGAGGCTAACTCCTTAACCCCAGGGCGACGCCAGGGCATTTTGTCAAACCAATCCGAGAGGTTTGGCATTGACCTTTTGGAGGTTGTCACCAATTTAGATTGAGCCCTAACCGGAGTAGCATTGGTCACTGAAAATGAGTTTTCTCCCGCACCACCAGTCAGCGTGGCAATCTGTAGCGGAATCAAGCCTTGACGCTGCAATTGTGCCACCGCCTGACGCTCATCCCGAGCGGTCAAGCGCCCGGAGCTAACCTCGCCACTGGAGCTTGAAGCTTTATAACTAAATTCCAACATACTTAAGCCCCGCTCACACGAACCACCTCTTCCAGAGAGGTAACTCCGTCTCGTACTTTCGCCCAACCGTCATCACGGAGCAAGGTCATACCATTTTTAACCGCATGTTCTCGCAATAACAGAGAGCTTTGACTCTCAAGAATTAGTGAACGCACCGCATCAGTTACCGGCAAAAGTTCAAAAATTCCAACCCGCCCACGAAAACCGGAAGAGGAGCACTCCTTACAACCTTTGGGACGATAGATTGGTTCACTTTCAGTTACGTTAAAGGGGAACTTAAGCCGTTGCAAAAGGGCTGTTTCAGGCACAAAAGGCTCCTTACACGCGGGGCAGAGAACCCGGACCAATCGCTGTGCCATAATCGCAACCAGTGAAGATGAGAGCAGATAACCTTCAACCCCAATCTCAACTAAACGGGTTACAGCTCCCGCCGCATCATTAGTATGCAGGGTAGAGAAAACCAAGTGCCCAGTCAGGGCTGACTGAATCGCAATATCGGCGGTCTCACGATCCCGAATCTCACCAATAAGAATAACATCTGGGTCCTGACGCACGATAGAGCGCAGACCATTGGAAAAACCAAGACCAGCTTTACTGTTAACCTGAACCTGGTTAATCCCATCAAGTTCATACTCAACCGGATCTTCAATTGTAATAATCTTTTTATCGATGGCATTGATTGTGTTAAGAGCGGCATACAGGGTCGTAGTTTTGCCAGAACCAGTCGGCCCAGTTACCAGAATGATACCATAAGGCAGACGGATCATCTCTTCAAATGAGCGCCGTTCAACCTCCGGGAACCCCAGCGAACCCAAACTGAATGAGATATTTGAACGGTCAAGAATACGCATAACCACGCTCTCGCCATAGACCGTTGGTAAACAGGAGACTCGAAGATCGATATCTTTGCCGGAAATTTTTATCCGAATCCGGCCATCCTGTGGTAGCCGCCGCTCAGCAATATCCATCCGCGCCATAATTTTGACTCGAGAAATAATTGAAGACTGAACATTTTTAGGGGGAGTCGCATACTCACGCAAAACACCATCGACGCGAAAACGAACCTGAAGGTTTTCCGCCAGGGGTTCAATGTGGATATCGCTGGCACCCTCCTCCACAGCTTTGGTCAAGAATTGATTAACGAGCTTGATAATCGGCGCTTCCGAAGCGAGATCGCGGAGATGATCAGCGTCATCTCCAAGCCCGATAACCCCATCAATCTCACTAAGTTCATCAACCTCAGAACTTTTTTCATCACTCGCAGCGGCGAGAAAATTAGCCTTAATCCAATCACCAATTATCTCTTCACGAGCGAGAACTAGCTCTATATGGCGGCCGGGAAAAAGCTGTCTAAAGGTCTCTAAAACAAGATTATCGTAAGGATCATTGACGGCAACAGCCAGTACCTCATCCCCCCCCAAAGGAAAGCAACGATGCTCTTCCAAAAAGAGTGGTGAGATATCAACAAATGGTGCAACATCATAACTTTCTGGCAAATCACTTATTTGCTTAAGGTTAAGTTCTTCGGCAACCAACGCCAGAAAGTCCTCTTCTGAAACCAGGCCGAGCCGAATTGCCAAGCGATGCAGGGCCTCACGTTCACGGCCACTAGGATTGATTTTTTTTAAGTCGGTCGCGGAGAGAAGACCCCGCTCCACCATTACTTCGATAATACCGGCCATGCCCGAGCCTCCCCTAAGGCCAGCAGAAAGAAACAGAACATACGACTGTAGGCCATCTGCATGGGAAATGAGAAAAACATAATTACCGAAAACGCTGTCAATGAAGCTAATATCGGCAAACGCCAATCCTCACCATCATCATAAGCCGTTGTCGAATAACGTAAAAGATAAAATTGTCGCCCCCAAAGGAGCAAGAAAAGCAACAGCGCCGGGATACCACATTCAGCCGCCAGTTGCAAATAGTCATTATGGGCCTTTTTCACCTGCATCCGGTAATTAAAGAGCGGGTCTTTGGCAAAACTTTTGTAGTAAAGCGGATAGTTAAAGCGCCAGTTCCCGAGACCAACCCCCAAAACCGGATGCTCTTTGACCATCATCAACGAGTTACCCCAGTGATAGTAACGAGCTTCAAGCAAACGAGAAACCCCACCCTGATGAAATTTATTAAAACTTCTCTCAACCCGCTGACGACTTTTTGGAAAAGCCATAATTAAACTAGAGATAACAACCACTAAAAGCAGGGTTCCAAGACACAGTTGCCATCCCCGAACTCTTCTCTGGAGTTCCTGACCACCTCTTTTTTGGCTCATAAACAAAAACCAGGGAACCACCAGAGCTTCAGCCAAAAGCGCCATAATTGCAGCTCGGGAGTGGTTCATGAAAAGTAGGAGCAGGGCTGCTGCAGCCAAGAGTAAAAAAGTTATAAAAAGCCCTAACTGCAGAACCTTTTTTTCACCCTGCCACATACGCCAGTGACGTCCTGCCACAAAAAGGACAAAAGGTAAAACCATGGCAATAAAGTGAGCCGCAGGGTTACGATAACCAAAGGTTGAAGCGGGCCCTTTAATCGGCATTAAAAATGACACTTGGTAGCCAAAAAATTGAACAATACCCAGCCCTGTAAAAATCAGCAATGCCGTAAGTAGAGCATAAACGGCCACCCATCGTAACTGGTTGTAGAGAAAAAGTTGCGCCAGAATAAAGCCTAAGACCCCCAACAGAGCATAGATTGACAGATTATAGAGACCAGCTTTTACCACCAATGACCCCGAAATCGATGCAGCCATCGCAACCAGCAGTAAAAGGAAAAACTTAATGCCGGTATTTTGGCACAAAAAATTACTGCATACCTCGATCCGTGAGGTATTTCGGTAAAGGTAAAAACCGTAAAACACCCCCAATAACGGGATAAAAGCGGCGATAAAATTAACTTTCGGAAGATCATAAAGGGTACAAAAAAGCCTGCCATCAGGAGTGTAACCAGAGACCACCAACAGAGGGGGGACGACAAAGAAAATTGCCAGTAACAACAACCAGGTCTTTTGCGACCAAGAAGCAAAGAAAGAGTCCGATCCAAGCGCTGCTACGGAAGATTGTTTCTTTGGAATCCCGCGATGCTTAGTTTTAGTCACCGCTTTTCTCCCCTAGTTTCTAACCTAAGTTTTTTCCACAACGGTCTGACCTCTTTTTTTAGAGGATAGATTGAACGACTTTTTTGCAATGCTGCAAATGCTTTTTCGTAATCACCCAGACGAAAGGCACAGCCCCCCAAGGTAGTCAGCAGAGAGATTGAAACCGGATCGCAGGGTAAACCCTCCTCATAACATTTAATTGCGGCCCTTGGTTGACGCTGCTGCTGATAACAGTTACCTGCAAGCAAATACTCCCCACTTATGTCGGGATAGTAACAACCGAGTTCAAGTGCTTGATGCCAAGCTTCCAGCCCCCCCCGATAACCACGCCCCGCAACCTGCATCTGACCTTGACGTAATGCGCTCTCAGCCGCCCCGAATCGAGCCTCCATATGCGACACCTTAAGTCTCCGGCCCACACTGTTCAACCCAAACCCACTCAACCCAATAAATAGTATGAAAAAAAACACTGAGATCAACAAAGGAGATTTACCCTTCATGGCTGACCCTGCCGCGCTTGACAAGTAACTTATCATAACCTTTCCTCGTTTTTTCAAACGAAGAAATAACTTTAAAGTTACTAAACAACCACGATCTGCACAACTTCCAACGGTGCAATCGAAACAGCACTCCGGTTATAAGGCAACCACAACCATATTTCAGGCTCCGGCTAAAATTTATAGATGAAGCCTCGGGGAAATATTTAGTCGGACAACTAACTTCCCCGATAACATAACCCAAACCATGAATCTGGGCCAGAATCTGATTATCAAAAATAAAATCATCTGAGTTTCGATGAAGTGGCAGCCGACGTAAAAGGGGGGCCGAAAAGGCCCGGTAGCCCGAATGAAACTCAGAAAGTTTGGTTCCTAAAAGACAATTTTCCAACATCGTCAAGACCCGGTTTGCCAGATATTTCCACCAAGGCATTCCGCCGGCCAGGGCCCGACCACCAAGAATTCTGGAGGCCAGAACACAATCATAGAGACCACTACCAATCATGGACACCATAACCGGAATCAACAGCGGAGTATACTGGTAGTCTGGATGGACCATAATTACAATATCAGCCCCGGCCTTAAGTGCCCGACTATAGCAACTTTTTTGATTCGCACCATAACCTAAGTTGCGCTGGTGTTGAACCAATTCAGCATTGGGAAGTTCAGCCGCAACCCGGGCGGTTGCATCAGAGCTGCAATCATCGACTATTACAACGTGATCAACCACCCCTTGCGCCATCACTTCATTATAGGTTTTAAGCAGAGTTAACTCAGCATTATACGCTGGCATAACCACTACAACCCTTTTATCACGATACACCTTGAATCATCTCCCTGCACCACTTTGCCGTTCCTGCAGGCGCCTTAACTGTTTAAGATTGTAGAGCGCCTGACGGTTAGCCGGATCGAGTTGTAAAGCATAAGAAAATTGTTCTGCTGCATTATCAAATTGACCTAAATTAGCCATAGCAATCGCCAGGTTCACTCGTGTCTTAATGTGGTAGGGACGCCCTTTTAAAGCACGCTCAAACGGCTCTATCGACGCCTGAGCCTGACCTTTGGTCAATAAAACCGTACCAAGATTATAGTTTACACCGGCATCAGCGGGAGCCAACCGTAACACCTGGTAAAGAATCTTTTCCGCCTCATCAAGACGGTGCTCTTTTTTTCGCAATGCCGCTAAAGCAACATAAGCATCAATCTCATTAATATCGGGCCGCATCGCTTTACGATAGAGCGATTCCGCTTCTGAGTTACGCTCTTGATCCTGCAGTGCATTACCCCAGTTAACCAAAGCCTGACCAAAACGAGGATTCAACTTCAGAGCTTTGCTAAAAGCTTGGTCGGCTTCCGGCCAGCGTTTCTCCGAAGTCAAAGCGAGACCCAGTAGATTATAGGCCACCGGATTGTTCTGATCCACGGCTACAGCTCGCTGAAACAGAGACACTGTATCATGCCAATAGCGGGACTGATTCCAACTCAAACCAAGATAAAAAAAGGCGAGCACCAACACAAAGCCAAAAAGCCAGCTACGCCATTTTTTTACTGTGACCTCGGAACCAAACCAGACAAGTGCCAGCAAGAGCCCAATCGTCGGAAAATAGGTATACCTGTCGGCCCAAGCTTGGCCACCAACCTGAACCAAGCCAATTACCGGAACCATGGTTCCGACAAACCAGCACCAACCAACCAACAGATAAGGGTAACG
>DAOWHJ010000067.1 GCA_030641485.1 Pseudomonadota bacterium | reverse complement strand
GCCTCAAGATCGGTGCCGTAAAGCACCACCATCGCACCTTCACAATCGACCACGCAGGCAAGGACAGCCAGCGCTTCACCGCCGCTGGAGCCCAAAAAACAATTATTACCGGGCCTCAGCAAATAGCCTTAATTGAGCAAAGTTCAGAACAGATCCCGCTTGATCTTCTAGCCACAGAGTATTTAAACAAGCTTGACCTTATTCTAGTCGAGGGCTTTAAGAAAAATCCGATCCCCAAGATTGAAGTTCAGCGAGCTGAACTTCAATTGCCTCTTATCAGCCGGCGCAAGAACTATAACGACCCTAACCTCATTGCAGTTGTCAGTGATTGTGACCAGAGCCTTGATGTCCCCCTTTTCGACCCCAACAATGTAGCTACTATTTGCACATTTATATGTAACCTTTTTGGTATTTCCCCAACCACATAAATCATGAACCAACAACTCCCCCCAAAACCACCCTTAAGCGGGGCCGTTCTCGCTGGCGGTAAGGCCGGCAGGCTCCGCGGCCAGGACAAAACCAAACTTCAATTTGGACGTAAAACCCTGCTTCAGAGAACCCTTGATATTCTTGAGCCACTCTGCTCCGAGAGGTTGATCAGCAGTAACAATCTCTCAGCTTACACCGGTTGCAAGATTGTTCCTGATTTAGTAAACGGCCAGGGCCCCTTAGGAGCTCTGCGCAGCTGCCTGCTTGCCGCCAACAACCCTTATCTAATAATTGTTGCCACCGACATGCCCTTCATCACCACCAAAGCCCTGGCCAAACTTTGGCAGGAGAGAGAGAACTTTGATGTAATCATCCCGAGATCACCAGATGGGATGCAACCCCTGGCTGCCATCTACAACAAGAGCTGTATTGCACCCATCAGTAAACAACTGCATAAGGGCAATTTCAAGATAAGAAGTTTCTTTTCAGAGGTTCGGGTTAAGGTTGTAAATTGCCTGGATCACCCTGATATCTACCATAAGAACATCTTCCTAAACATCAACTCCCCCGAAGACCTACAAAAAGCCCTGTCACTCTACGAACAAACAAATTAAAAGTTTGAATTTTAAAGCGTTACCTGCTATTAGACGGCCCGCGTCGATGGGATCACCAGAACCCTAAACCTCCCCCAACTATCCCAACCACACAATAGGGTCAATTTATTACATTAAAATGTGATTATAACTCAGGAATGCCGAGTTATAGATCATAAAAAGGATTAACAACAACGTGCAGCAAGTCTTTAGCGACACCCGATTTTCTCAACTTGATATTCCGATAGAAATTTTAGAGGGCATTGACCAGGCTGGTTATGAATTTTGTACCCCGGTCCAAAACGAGGTCTTGCCTAGAGCTCTTAAGGGCGAGGATATTGCGGCCCAATCCCAAACTGGCACGGGGAAAACTGCAACCTTTCTCATCACTCTGCTGGCTCATCTCGTCAAAAACAGACCGGAAAAACAAACATCTCAGACCGGCAGTGACACGGCAAAACCCCGAGCCCTAATTCTGGCACCAACACGTGAGTTGGTTGTTCAGATTGAAAAAGAGGCTAGTGCTTTAAGCCGGCCCGCCGGCATCAATTTCCAGGCAATTTACGGTGGGGTTGACTACGAGAAGCAACGTTCAGCCCTACTGCGCCAAAAAACTGATGTTGTCGTGGCCACCCCAGGCCGCTTAATCGACTATATGAAGCAGAAAGTTCTCTCCCTAAAAGAGATTGAAGTTCTGATCATCGATGAAGCTGACCGTATGTTTGACATGGGTTTCATCCCGGATGTGCGCTGGCTCCTACACCGCAGTTCTCCAGCGGAAAAACGCCAGTCCCTACTCTTTTCCGCAACTCTTTCAGAAAAGGTCATGGAACTTGCCTATGAACACCTGAATATCAGGGAAGCAGTTAACATCAACCCCGAACAACTTACGGTTGACAAGATCAAACAGAGTCTCTATCACGTTGGCAAAGATGAAAAGATGGCGCTTTTATTCGGTCTCCTTAAACAGGAGAAACCGGAACGTAGCCTGATTTTCACGAACACTAAAAGAATGGCTGAGATTCTTGAAAACTACCTTCAGGCCAATGACTATGCTGCAGCCTGCTTGACCGGTGATGTCCCTCAGAAAAAACGGCTTGCGACTCTGGAAAGCTTCAAAAAACAGAAACTCAGCATCTTAATAGCCACAGATGTGGCGTCACGTGGCCTCCATATTGACGCGGTTACTCACGTTTTCAATTATGACCTACCTCAAGACGCTGAAGACTACATTCACAGAATTGGCCGTACGGCTCGAATTGGGGCAACCGGCAACGCCATCGCCTTGGCAGGTGAAGAGGATGCCTTCTATCTCGAAGCGATCGAAAAACTATCCGGTAAGATACCGGTCATTTGGGCTGAGGAAGAGGATTTCATCCGTAAATTCAGGCGCCCGAGCCGACGTTCTTATGAAAGCAGTAACCGAAGAGGGCCCGCATCCAGTAACGGCAGAAGGGGTGATAGTTTCAAAGAGCGGGACAATCATAGCGGGAGCTCGCGCCGCGCGAAGCCGACCCGCTATGGCGATAAACCCAAGAACAATGCGGAGAATCGACAAAATAGATCACGCTCCCACAAACCGATTTCAGATTCAGACAAGCAACCATTGAGCGAGAGTGCCGCCACAGCGATTAATGATAATTCAAATAATCAGCCAAAGTCTGACCAAAACCTAAAGAGCAGCAAAGCCCCGTCGCGCAGACGGCCGCCGCGCAAGTATGACCGGAGCAAAAAAACAGAGTATAAGAGTGATAATAAAAAAACTTCTCAACCACTGAGTACACCGGTCAAAAAAGCTCCGGTTAACACCCCCGCAACCCCGGCTCCACCAATAAAAAGTAAGAAAAAAAATCTCTTTCAAAAGATCAGCGCCATCTTTAAAAAATGATGGCCCCGTTAAAGATATCTATTGAGCAAGTAAATCAGGTATGAAGAATAGTAGAAAACCCATTTTTCGCGTCCACTTCCAAACCGAAGACCGCAACTACTCACTACTAGCCCGCTCAGTAAAAGAGGCGGAATTCTTTGGTTTTATTGAGGTCTCTGAAATCATCTTTGAGGATATTAAGCGCCTGATAATATCACCTGAAGATGAGGCTTTGCGCAAAGAGTTTGCCAAAACCGATAGCATCTCAATACCCCATCAATATATGCGACGTATTGATCGTCTTGCCGATGATGATGATATTGGCGTCTCCTACCTAAAAGTCGCTGAGGCAAAGAGCAAAAACAAGTAGGATTGGAGCTTATCTAAACATAACCAACACCCTAAGGAGACTCCCATGCACGAACATCACGATCATGACGCTTGTGAAAATAACGGCCACTGCCACGGTTGCGGCAATAATCAAGAAAAAATGAGTTTCAACGAAAAACTGACAACCCTTTTGAACCACTGGGTTGACCATAACGACAGTCACCAGGTGGATTACAAAAAATGGGCCGCTCAAGCCAAAGATGAAGGCCTTGAAGATGTAGTCGAAAAGCTTCTTGAAGCCCTGCAACTCTTTCAAGAAGGCAATCAACGCTTGCGTCAGGCTCAACAAATTTTAATAATGGAATAAGTAAAGAGATGAGTAACAATGTCTACCAGGAACTTGAGGAACGGGGTCTTATTTACCAGAGCACTGATGCAAAAGGCCTAAAAGCACTCCTACAACAACCTCCTCAGACATTTTATATCGGCTTTGACCCGACCGCTGACAGCCTTCATGTTGGCAGCTTAATCCCGATTATTGTCATGATGCACCTGCAAAAGGCAGGTCATCGACCAATCGCAATCCTCGGAGGGGGCACTGCGATGGTCGGCGACCCCAGCGGTAAGACTGAAATGCGCCAGATGCTGACCCCGAAAAAGATAGTTGAAAACGGCGAAGGCATCGCCGAACAACTTGGCCGTTTCCTTGATTTCAGTGATGACAAATGCTGCTTAATCAACAATGCCGACTGGCTTTCAGAACTTAAATATGTCGATTTTTTGCGCGATATCGGCCGTCATTTCAGTGTCAACCGGATGCTCACAGCCGAATCCTACAAACAGCGCCTTGAGACCGGACTATCATTTATTGAATTCAACTACATGCTGCTTCAAGCCTACGATTTTCATGTCTTATGCAAGGAACAGAACTGTCGTATTCAGATGGGTGGCCAGGATCAATGGGGCAACATTGTTGCGGGTATCGACCTGGTGCGCCGGACTCAGTCTCTCGATGCCTACGGTATCACCTTCCCCCTGCTGACCACCAGCAATGGTGAAAAATTTGGCAAAACCGCCGGTGGCGCAGTCTGGCTCGCGGCCGAGAGAACCTCGATTTTAGATTTTTATCAATTCTGGCGTAACTGTGAAGATACAGAGATTGAAAAACTTTTAAGTTTCTTTTCCTTCCTGCCCATACCTGAAATCAAGTACTTAAGCCAGCTTCAGGATAATACCATTAACCGAGCCAAAGAAATCTTAGCCTACGAGGTTACGGCTCTGGTTCATGGTCAGGAAGCAGCGACCACAGCCTACAAGACCGCAACCAATCGCTTCGGCAGTGCTGATCCAGAACTTAAAGTTGAGACTTCTTCTGCCATCATAAATGTAAATCTGCAGGAGTCGGAAGAGAACCTACCCATCCTTAAACTTAACCAAGCCGACATTATCACCGGCCTCACCCTGGTTGACCTTTTCACCAAAACTGGACTGGCAAAATCAAAGGGACAGACCCGACGCCTGATTGAGCAGGGCGGTGCCTATCTCAACGAACAGCGCATAGAAGAGGACCGTCCACTCAATCCAGAAGACTTTACCGACGGGAAAATCACGCTCCGGGCCGGGAAAAAGAGATATTATCAAGTTTCATTGACATAGCCCTAACCGGGCAAGCTGGCTGAAAAAGGTATATATTCGTCTTCGCTTAAATTTATATCATCAAGGCTATAAATTAGCTGTTGTGAATTAGGCAGTTAATTGCCACATAGAAGTGTAGGTTTTCCTCTGCTAACTCTGTAGCTAAATCGAGATTTCAATATTTACTAAAAAAGGACCTTCCTGTTAGCCAAGAAGGTCCTTTTGTTTTTTTCAATTGCGCTCGTACCAAAAAACTAGATCATGAGGTACCCACATAGTTTAGTTTTTTGAACTAGCCGGCTACAGTTGCTGCCTGATCTTGAGCTTTTTGCATATAGGCAGTAACTCGGGAGACTTTACGAGCGGCAGTTCGTTTATGCATAATTCCCCGGGTCGCTGCACGATCAATTTCGGATACAGTTTTACGATGGATCTCAGTCAGGTCCGCACCTTCAGTTTCGCCATCGACAGCACTGTAAAATGTTTTCAGCACAGTTTTTAACTGTGAGTTGACGTGACGATTACGCACACGTCGGATTTCGCTCTGCCTGATTCTTTTCAGGGCTGATTTATGATTTGCCAAGGGTCTATCCTCCAAAATCTACGGCCTAAGCCATATGCTTATAAATAAATTAACGTCAAATTTGGTAGCTCTATGAGAGAGGGAGCAGGTACCAGAAAAGCACTTTCATGTCAAGCTTTTTATCAAGGTAGCGATATATGGCACTGCTACTACTCAATAAATTTACTCAAGGGAAATTCAACAATACCCTGGGCGCCCAGCTCTTTAAGAGCAGGAATCAAGTCGCGAACTACGGGTTTGCGCAGAACGACAAAGATATCGACCCAGTCATCATCAATGAGACTGGAGATTGTCGGTACCTTGGCGGGCGGTAAAAGCTTAATCGCCTCATCAAGCTTTGCCCGCTTGACATTAAACGTCACCCCGACCCGGTTACGGGCTTCGAGGGCACTTTGCAAGAGCATAATCAAACGCTCAACCTTGTTCTTCTTCCACTCGTCAGCAATGGTCTCTTTATTGGCAACCAAGACGGTTGTGGTCTCAAGCACGGTATCAATAATCTCAAGGTTATTGGCCTTTAAAGATGAACCGGTCTCAGTAATCTCAATAATTGCATCGGCTAAATGCGGTACTTTAACCTCAGTCGCACCATAAGAGTACTCAACCTTGGCTGAAACCCCCTGGTCGGCAAGATACTTCTTCGAAAGGTTAACCACTTCGGTGGCAATAGTTTTGCCCTCAAGGTCTTTAACTGACTTGATGTCTCCACCCTGTTTGACAGCCAAAACCCAACGCACTTTATTGAAAGTCGCTTTGGCATACTGCAACTCGGTCATCTCAATCACATCAGAGCCGTTTTCAACTACCCAATCGTGACCAGTAATCCCGATATCGAGAATACCACTTTCCACATAGCGGGCCATCTCCTGCGCCCGAATCAACATGCACTCAATTTCAGGATCATCAATGGTCGGGAAATAGGACCGGGAACTGGTGGTTATTTTATAACCAGCATTCTTAAAAAGGTCGATGGTTGCATCCTGTAAAGATCCCTTCGGGATTCCAATTCTTAACTTCATTACGCTTATCCTCTCTCGATTATTTCTTTCCGTAAACCTTTTCAGGATCGAAAACTTTTTCTGCTTTAATTATTTTCTCGCGACCATCTGAATCAATCTGAGTATAGAAACAGGTATTGTAACCAACATGACAAGCAGCACCGCCAACTTGTTCTATTTTAAGGACTACCGCATCGCGGTCGCAATCGATAAAAATCTCTTTAATTATCTGGACGTTGCCGGATTCCTCGCCTTTACGCCAGAGTCGTTGCCGACTACGACTGAAGTAACAGGCCTGCCCGGTTTTCAAAGTCTCTCCCCAAGCTTCCTCGTTCATAAAGGCGAGCATCAGAACCTCACCAGTCTCATAGTCTTGCGCCACAGCCGTAATCAGGCCATCAAGTTTAGTAAAATCCAAAGGCTTCATGTTTTGCTCCTTAAAAACTCATTTATCTTCTGGGTGCAGGTAAGTATTGACCTTTTTTATGGCACAAAATTCACCACACATAGTGCAAACATCTTCATCCACAGGCATACTTTCTGCGCGCCGGGTTCGGGCCCGAACCGGGTCAATTGCAAGGTCAATCTGCCCCTGCCAATCGAGTTGCTTGCGTTTTTCTGCCATCTTAATATCGCGATCTAAAGCACCGGGCAGACCTTTAGCAATGTCTCCAGCATGAGCGGCAATCAAGCAGGCGACAACCCCCTCCTTAACATCTTCAACGTTAGGCAGGCAAAGATGCTCAGCCGGGGTTACATAGCAGAGAAAATCAGCTCCGGCAGCGGCTGCAACCGCCCCACCTATAGCTGCAGTAATATGATCATAGCCGGGAGCGATATCCGTAACCAGGGGTCCCAAAACATAAAAGGGCGCACCTTTACATAAACTCTTCTGGAGCTTCATGTTGGTCTCAACCTGATTCAAGGGAACATGCCCCGGCCCCTCAATCATCACCTGCACACCAACCTCCCAAGCCCGGTCGGTAAGTTCACCAAGATAGATAAGTTCCTGCAGTTGCGGCCGGTCAGTGGCATCAGCCAGGCAACCGGGACGCAAACCATCACCGAGACTCAGAGTGACATCATATTTTAGTGCAATCTCTAAAAGACGATCATAGTGCTCAAAGAAAGGATTCTCCTGCTCATTATAAACCATCCATTCGACCATGAAGGCTCCACCCCGACTAACAATATCTGTAAGTCGGCCACACTCTCGCAAGCTCTCTAGTGTGCGCAAGTTGACGCCACTGTGAATTGTCATAAAATCGACCCCATTCTGGGCCTGACGTTCAATAACGGCAAACATCTCATCAACGGTTACATCACCAAAGAAACCATGTTTTTGCACACCTTCCTGGGCAATACGATAGACTGGAACCGTACCTAATGGAACTGTGCATTGGGCCAAAATTGACCGCATTACCTGGTCAAGATCACCACCCGTACTCAGATCCATAACCGCATGGGCACCATAATCGATGGCAGCTTTCAGCTTAAGTAACTCATTCTCAAGGTCAGAGGTATCTGAAGAGGTCCCAATGTTAGCATTAACCTTAACTTTTAAACCCCGACCAATACCATAAGCCGTAAGATTCTTATGGTTATGATTAGCTGGAATCGCAATCGTTCCGGTGGCAAGACCAGCTAAAAGATTCTCCGCTGAAATAGGCTCAGATTCCAAAACCTGCTTCATCTCTGGAGTAATTTCGCCGCTCCGCGCGGCTAACATCTGCGTCATTAATCTATCATCCTCAAATAAGTTAATAGTGTAGCAAATCTTTAAGGGTGGCAACTTGGGCCGCTGGGTTTTCAGACTGCAAAATTGATCTTATAACTGCAACTGCTGGAACTTTTGTCGCCGCTGCCGAAACTACATTAGTCTCATTAAGACCGCCGATTGCAACCACGGGCAAACTCACTTGTGCTAACATTTCTCTAAGCCCTGCCAAACCAACCTCAGGGTCAGGTTTGCGCTTGCTTGGAGTTGTGTAAATCGGACCGAAACCTAAATAGTCTGCACCATCGGCTACCGCTTTTAAGGCCTGCTCCAAAGAGTGAGTTGAACGACCTATCGGCATCTGCTCTCCAACCAGACACCGAGCCGCAGCTATAGGTAAATCATCTTGCCCTAAATGCAGGATATCGGCATCGGTAAGAATTGCAATATCAGGTCGGTCATTAACCACAAATGGGGTCTTAAACTCAAGACAGAGCGCCCTGATCTTTAATGCTTGCTTTAAGAAATAGTCATCACTACCACGCTTCTGGCGCCACTGCAGAAAGCCAATACCAGCTTTAAGTATAGCTTGCACGTCAGCTAGCAGGTCAGACCCAGTGTAAAACTCCTCATCAACTACCAAATAGAGGGTCGCGGCCTTTTCATCGCCGCCAGCAAACCACTCCCTGATCAAGGTCGAGCGTCGGTTCAGAACTTTTTTTTCGAGCTCATAGAGCGCAAAACGGAGTCCCTTTATACCCTGAGAAAGTTTAGCATAAGTGTCATCTAACTTGGCACACTCTTCAATAACACGGGCAGCTTCCTGCGCTCTTTTCAAATTGGCCTGCAAAATTGCCTGCCAATCCTCACGGCAAGCCTCGGTATCGGTAAAACTTTGCCGCCCAACATCAGTTTCCGCCTGTCTCGCCTCAAGGCATGCAAGCGCAAGTTTATCATCAAGCAATAAGCGGAGATCGTGGCGTAGACCCTTGACCTGCAAAGCCAGACCATCGTCACATACCAGACGACAGTACTCCTCAACTACGCGCAGACCCTCCCGCAAACGGTTGAAGTTCACATCAAGAACCCGGTACAATCGATCCTGCATCAACTTCTCACTAACGTACTAGGAAGTTGTCCGAGAATAGGATTTTTTTCTCAGATCAAGGCATTTTTTGACAATAAGCACAGGCATACACTTAGTATTCCGAGCATTATCTTCAAAAAATAACGCCGAACTGGGGAAAAAAGACATTCTCAAACAGCTTCCTAGAGTTCAGTAACATTTTCTGCGAGCAACGCAGCTTCTTCAGCTTCAGTATTGGCAGCCACAGCCTCTTTAATAAAAAGCTGGTCCTCCTCACTCATTCCGACTTTGGTATCACGGTAGCGACGCTGACCGGAACCCGCCGGAATCAGGCGACCCATGATCACATTCTCTTTAAGCCCGACCAGATAATCAACCTTGCCGGCAATACTCGCCTGAGTTAAGACCTTGGTTGTCTCCTGGAATGATGCCGCAGAGATAAAACTATCGGTACTCAGGGATGCCTTGGTAATTCCCAGAAAGAGAGGTTCGCCAACTGCAGGCTGAAGACCTTCAGCCACAGCTTTGCGGTTGCCCTCTTCAAAAACACCCTTCTCAATCGTTTCATCAACCAAAAATGGGCTCTCACCGGGTTCAACGACCTTGATCCGACGGAGCATCTGGCGCACAATGACTTCAATATGTTTGTCGTTGATGCCAACCCCTTGCAGTCGATAAACCTCCTGAACCTCATTAACAATATATTTAGCGAGCTCTTTAACCCCAAGCACTCGTAAAATGTCATGCGGATCGACCGAACCATCAACTAAAGGCTCACCAGACGTCACCATATCACCTTCATGAACAATCAGATATTTACCCTTAGGAATCAGCTGTTCGACTGGATCACCAATCTCGGGAGTTATAATTACCCGCTGCTTGCCCTTAACCATTTTACCGAGTGTAATAATACCTTCAATCTCGGCAATAACGGCAATCTCTTTCGGCTTACGAGCCTCAAAGAGCTCGGCTACTCGAGGCAAGCCCCCGGTAATATCTTTAGTTTTAGTGGTATCACGAGGTTTGGTCGCAACAATATCACCGGCGAGAACGTCCTCACCTTCGGCCACCATAATATGGACACCGGGGGTAAAGTAGTAACGTGCATCACCACGATCACCAACCTTGATAGTTCGATTTTTTTCATCTTTAATCGAAATTCGGGGTCTTAAATCAGCATTTCGTGACTCACCCACAACCCGCCTCGACATCCCGGTTTGCTGGTCTACCTGCTCCGAAAATGTGACCCCCTCAATTACATCACCATATTTAATTCGACCACTGACTGCAGTAATTGTTGGAATTGAGAAGGGATCCCACTCGGCTGTAAGCTGGCCAGGTTTAACTTCGTCCCCCTCTTCAACCATTAAATGAGCCCCGAAAACAACCTTATTGCGCTCTTTAATAACACCTTTTTCATCTACTACTGCAATCTCGCCATTCCGGTTCATGGCCACCAGTTTACCATCACGATTACGCACTGTATCAAGTTTGATAAACTTCACCAAACCACTAAGCTTGGTTTCCAGTGAGGACTGTTCAACTGTACTTGATGCAGTTCCACCGATATGGAAAGTCCGCATTGTCAACTGGGTACCTGGTTCACCAATTGACTGGGCCGCTATTACCCCAACCGACTCACCAATATTAACAATTCTCCCGCGAGCCAGATCGCGCCCATAACAGTAGGCACATATCCCTTTTTTCGCTTGACAGGTCAAAACCGAACGAATCCGCACCCGATCAATGCCTGAGGCATCAATCTCCTGAGCCAAATCTTCGGTAATCTCTTGGTCCGCCTCAACAATAATCTCGCCGCTAAGCGGAGAAATTATATCATCCTGAGCAACCCTTCCGAGAACCCGGGCGGCAACACTTTCGATAATTTCACCACCCTCGGTCAGTGGGGTTACATAAATACCATCTAAGGTTCCACAGTCGACCTCTGAGACGACTGCGTCTTGAGCAACATCGACCAAGCGTCGGGTAAGGTACCCTGAATTAGCAGTTTTCAGAGCCGTATCAGCCAGACCTTTACGCGCTCCATGGGTAGAAACAAAATACTGAAGTACGTTCAGACCCTCGCGGAAGTTGGCTAGAATTGGATTCTCAATAATTTCGCCTGAAGGTTTAGCCATCAAACCACGCATCCCGGCCAGCTGGCGAATCTGCTGCTGACTACCACGAGCACCAGAGTCGGCCATCATATAGACTGAGTTAAACGATTTAACCACATGGCTGACCCCAGCAGCATCAAGCATATTCTCTTTACTGATGGTTGCCATCATCTCATTGGCCACCTCATCAGTGGTTTTAGACCAGATATCGACCAATTTATTATAACGCTCACCTGATGTAATCAGACCATTATTAATCTGTCTTTCAATCTCACGTACCTTTTCGGTGGCTTCTTCAATTAGTCTATTTTTTGATTCAGGAATTTCAAGATCATCAATTCCGATTGAGATACCGGCTTGAGTTGCAATTTTATAACCTAAATCCTTGATCCGGTCAGCAAATATAACCGTTTTTTTATCACCAGATTTAAGGTAGATATCTTCAAAAAGTTTGGAGATGGTTTTCTTGGTAAGATTTTCATTATAGGCCGAAAAAGGAATTTCATCCGGGACAATATCATGCAACAAAACCCGGCCAACGGTTGTATCGACCAACTCATCGTCAAATAAAACCTTGATCTCTGCCTGGAGATGCACACATCCAGCGTCATAAGCAATCCTAACCTCGGCCGGAGAACTGAATGCAGTACCAGTTCCGAGAGCAAATGGGCGATCACGAGTCAACCAGTAGATCCCCAAAACAATATCCTGGGTCGGAATAATTACCGGCCGACCATTAGCAGGAGAGAGGATATTATTGGTCGACATCATCAATACCCGAGCCTCAGTCTGAGCCTCAATTGAAAGCGGCACATGAACAGCCATTTGATCACCGTCAAAGTCAGCATTATAGGCACTGCAGACTAGGGGGTGCAAACGTATCGCCTTACCTTCACTCAAAACCGGCTCAAATGCCTGAATCCCTAAACGATGGAGAGTTGGAGCCCGGTTGAGCAGCACCGGATGCTCGGTGATAATCTCCTCTAAGAGATCCCAGACTTCGGATTTTTCCAGTTCAACCATCTTCTTGGCGCTTTTAATGGTTGTCACATAGCCACGCTCAAGAAGTTTATTGTAAACAAAAGGTTTAAAAAGCTCTAAGGCCATCTTCTTCGGCAAACCACACTGATGCAAACGCAGCTCCGGCCCGACCACAATTACTGATCGACCTGAATAATCTACCCGCTTACCGAGCAGGTTTTGCCGAAAGCGACCCTGCTTACCCTTTAACATGTCACTAAGTGATTTTAAGGGTCGTTTATTGGCCCCACTGATTGCCCGACCACGCCGGCCATTATCAAAAAGAGCATCAACCGCTTCCTGCAACATCCGTTTTTCATTACAGATAATAATCCACGGGGCTTTGAGCTCAATCAGTCGTTTTAAACGGTTATTACGGTTAATAACCCGACGATATAGGTCATTAAGATCCGAGGTCGCAAAACGACCACCATCTAGCGGTACCAACGGCCGCAAATCTGGCGGCAAAATCGGAATGACATCCATAATCATCCACTGCGGCAGGTTGCCAGATTTAATAAAATCGTCAATAACTTTCAGGCGCTTAGCTATTTTCTTCTTCTTAGCTTCAGATCCGGTGGTGACCATCTCTTCTCGTAACTTAAGGCGCTCGCTCTCCAGATCTACATTTTCAAGCATCTCTTTTACGGCTTCAGCACCAATTCCGCAACGAATGCCGGCCCCATACTTTTCGTCGTAAAGTAGATACTCATCCTCTGAGAGCTGCTGACCATCAACAATCTCTTCCGCATCACCAGCGTCTAAAACAACATAATTTTCAAAATAAAGGATACGTTCAACATCCTTTAAAGTTTTATCAAGTAACAGGGCTATACGGCTCGGCAAACTCTTTAAAAACCATATATGAGCGACCGGTGTCGCCAGTTCAATATGACCCATGCGGACCCGCCGGACCTTAGACTGGATCACCTCAACCCCGCACTTTTCACAAACTATCCCGCGATGCTTCATGCGCTTATATTTGCCGCAATTACACTCGAAATCTTTTACCGGACCAAATATCTTGGCGCAAAACAGTCCATCGCGCTCAGGCTTGAAGGTACGATAATTAACAGTTTCGGGTTTCTTGACCTCTCCGAACGACCAACTTCTGATCTTTTCTGGGGAAGCCAACTTAATCTGCAATGATTTAAATTTCAGTGTATCTTTTGGCTTTTGAAAGAAACTCAGCACATCTCTCATGGTTTTTCCTCCTCCAATTCAACATCCAGACAGAGACTCTGGAGTTCCTTAACTAAAACATTGAAGGATTCCGGCAGACCCGACTCTATGGTCTGCTTTCCTTTAACTATTGCCTCATACATCCGCGTACGCCCAGCAACATCATCAGACTTAACTGTCAAAAACTCCTGCAGAGAGTAAGCAGCACCATAAGCTTCGAGCGCCCAAACCTCCATTTCACCAAGTCGCTGACCACCAAACTGGGCTTTACCACCCAAAGGCTGCTGAGTAACCAGTGAATAAGGTCCAATTGAACGCGCGTGCATCTTATCGTCAACTAAGTGATGTAGTTTAAGGATATACATATATCCGACCGTAACCGGGCGCTCAAAAGCCTCACCGGTACGCCCGTCATAAAGGGTTACCTGACCACTGCGGGGAAGACCAGCCTGTTCGAGACAATCCTTCATGCGCTCTTCACCGATTCCATCAAAAACCGGGGTCGCCATCGGCACATAACGGGATAGTTTACCAGCCTGCTCAATAATTTCAGCATCATTAGCATCGGCTAGCCAAGCTTGTGAACCCTGATCATGGGTAAAAACCTGATTTAACTTATCACGCATGGAGCTAGGACCACACTCCTTTTCAAGCATCTCCTCAATCTGACGGCCAAGACTCTGGGCCGCCCAACCCAAATGGGTCTCAAGCACCTGCCCGACATTCATCCTTGAAGGAACACCAAGCGGATTTAGGACAATATCGACAGTCGAGCCATCGGCAAGATAGGGCATATCCTCTTCTGGAACAATCAACGACAGAACCCCTTTATTACCCAAACAACCCGACATTTTACACACAGTTACCCCCAAGATTAAAATTACGAGGTATATGTGTTGCTTCTGGT
>DAOWHJ010000104.1 GCA_030641485.1 Pseudomonadota bacterium | reverse complement strand
GTTGGCGGCGGTTTGCCAGGGCTAGGGGAAGACGGCACACCCAATATCCCTCAACCTGATTTCGCACTTGAGTTCATCAACTGGCGTCATTTAAGGAAGTGATCATGGAATCATTCAAAAAAGACCAGTACATCATTTCAAGTTCATGGTCTTCAGAGATTAAGACTGGGAAGTTTTTTGTAAATTCAATCGCGGCGGTTTAACTTTAATTTCTGCATTTTCAGTTCTGGCTGCTCCCGGAATCAGGAGTTATAAAATGAAGCTCAAAAATGTATTTATTTTGGTTTTTATGGTTTCAACACTATTTATCTGTACAGCAGAATCCAAAATGCTTGGAAAAAACCAGGCTGTTTTTTCCGGTAAATTAAAAACAATTTCATCCTTAACTGAACATTACAAACTTTCAGTTAATAACAAACCATTTTTTATCAAACGAACCATTGATAATAAACTCTTAAAAAAGGCAAAAAAACTTGTCCTCAAAAATGTCAAAATAATCTACGACAAGGATAATTATTTTATAACCTTTATTGGACCATTGCAACAACAACTCAAATATTAATCTCACTCCTAGATAGCTTTAAGAAAGATTTCTATCCATCCGTAGATCACACTAACTAAGCTCAGTTCTTGGCCTGTGGAACCTATGGATAAACATCTTTGTTCAGAGATTTAACAAGAACCATAACAGTATGGACCCAAAAATATTTTTAACTGTTTTTATTACTGTTTTCCTGGCTGAGCTTGGGGATAAAACTCAACTTGCAACAATGCTCTTTGCTACGGATACAAACAACAGCAGACTAACCATTTTTGTAGCGGCCTCGCTGGCACTGGTTGCGGCCACCGCAATTGGGGTTTTGGCGGGGCACCTGCTCTCCCAGTTCATCAATGAAAAGACTTTACAAATCGCCGCCGGAATTGGTTTTTTACTGATCGGTGGCTTTTTATTGCTGAAAACTGTTTGGATAAATTAAGCAGTTCAATAACCTCTACCAAACTTTAGTGATCCCGGTTTTTCATAACGAATCGTTACTTTCTAAACTTAGATTATTAGATTAAGGAAGACCAGGAGGTCATTTAATTAACCATCTGGACATGGTGGTACGGTTGCCGATTTGGTTCTTCATAAATGCAAAAATCGCTTAAAACCTCATTCCGTTATGAGTAAAATTAAAATCAATTATGATCCGACTGAGTTCCGGCGGATGTCAAGGTAGTTGTCACCTAAACTTTAATTATAAATATTTTCAAGCCGAAGGAAATCACGATGCGAAAACCATACAGGGTCTCAGTTTTTGCCACATTTATAATTTGTCTGCTCAGCACCTTTTTATGTGGTGCAAATTCCGGATTATGCCAAGAGTGGAGTGCAGGCAAAATACAACTTCTTTCAGACTCCTCGTTTGCTCTGGTCGAAATCGAAAAAGGCAAAAAGATAAGACATTGCCCACATCATGATACCAATGGTAAATTAGATGTCGAGCAATTAATCTATGTTTTGGGTAACTTTGATAATGAAATCTGGGTTGATGAGGCGAATAAAAAGTTTGTGGAAAAACACTTAACCCAGCACTATGACAAATTCATGACCAAGGCTATGAAAAATGAGCTACGCCAGCCAATCAATATCAATCGTGCGAGATTAACTGAGTTGGTCACTCTACCGCGAGTTGGCCCGGTACTAGCGTTCAGGATTGTTAAATACCGGGAAACTGTCTCCTCTTTTGTAACAATCGAGCAGATAAAGAGTGTCGAAGGTATCGGCTCAGCGACGTTTAATGCGATAAAGTTTTACATCACTGTGAAGTGACTCTATAGAAATGAAACAAAATCAGTTAAAGTACAAAATAGCACTGTTTGACAAATTGAAAAACAGAGGAATATTCTGGAGTTACGCCAAAAGTATCACCTTTACGGATTTAGGTGACAATATTTTCTGTGAAAATGTCCTAAAATATGGTGATTTTGAAGACCTGAAAATCCTGTTTTTAATTTACCATGAGAGTTACATTAAAAAAGTTTGGGAAGATAAATTGGTTAGTGATGACAGGTTCCGGAAATTTAACCTTTTTCTGGCCCGGGTCTTTTTGGGGATGGATGTAGAAAGTGAATATTTTACAGGGTGCAAAAATGTTAGATTTGAGAAATTCAGACTACTTGCTTCCTGAGACTCGCAAGTTACTTGTAAAATTGATAGCAAGTGCAACCTTTTTAGACAAATACGTTCTAGTGGGGGGCACGGCCCTATCTTTACATCTATGCCATCGAAAAAGTGAAGACCTCGATTTTTTCACCTATAGCGACAATTTTGAAAAGAAGGAGATCTTTGATTTTATCAACAATAATCAATTTGCAACGATTGAAATATTAAACCAAACCAACGAGCAGATCGACCTACTGATCAACGGAGTCAAAGTAACTTTTTTCAATGCAAAATGGCGTTTTCTTACACCACACAAAATCAAGAGATTCAATTTATCTTCTCTCGAAGCAATTGCCGGAATGAAAGTTAACACAATGTTCCTGAGAGCAAAGTATAGAGACTACTATGATCTCTATTTTTTAGTGAAAGAGGGAATGACTTTACAAGAAATTTTCAACTTTGCACAAAAAGTAATTACTGGAATATCGTATAAAATGATGGCAATTGCACTGGTTTATATTGATGACATTGAAGATGAAAACATTGCCCACCTGGAACCAACATCCAAAATCAGCATCAAAGAAATCAGGAGTTTTTTTGAAAAAAAATTAGGCAGTTAAATGCATCCACTCCGCAAAGAAGTTTAATGCGATAAAGTTTTACATCACTGTGAAGTGAGTTATCTTAAAATCTCATCAACCGCATACTGGGCCGCTAGCAGGCCGAAGACTCCAGGCATAAAGATAGCGCTCGGCTGAATGCGGCGGCGACGCCCCCGTTGGAAGAACTCCTCTCGTTCACTGTCACAAAATGATTCAGGATCAGACGATTCAACTGCAATCGGTTCTGGCGAATAGACCACCGGCACATCTCCCTTTTTGATCCCTTCCCGGCGCAGTTGTTTGCGCATCACCTTGGCCAGCGGACAACCTGTGGTTGCCAGCAGGTCACTGATCTCAACCAAGGTCGGCTGACTGCGGCCCGCAGCTCCCATAGACGAAATAAAATTAATTTTTCGTTGTAGACAGTTTCTAATCAAATCAAGTTTAGGGGCTGCTCCGTCAATAGCATCGATCAGAAAATCAAACTTATTATTGTCCAAAAGTGCGGCAGCTGTATCGTGGTGATAGAAGATCTGATGACAATTAAGTTTGATTTTTGGGTTAATGTCTTGTAATCGTTGAGCTGCCACTTCGACTTTGGCCTGGCCAACAGTTGAGTGTAAAGCAAAAAGCTGCCGATTGATATTGGTCTCACCAATAAGGTCAAAATCGATCAGGGTAATCTCACCAATTGCCGTACGAGCTAATGCTTCGGCTGCAAAAGAGCCGACCGCACCCAAGCCGACAATAACAACATGAGCCCCAACTAAACGTTGTAACCCGACCTCACCGAAAAGTAGTTTAAGTCTCGAAAAAGAGGTTTCAGAAAGATTTTCTATCATTTGACACTCAGATAAATTTCTACAGATTAAATAGTGCACGACCGAAAACCGCCAATTTCCCCGATTGCAGCGTTAGGCTCAAATTTTAATCCTCGGAATACTCAATGTATCCCTACGGTTAAAATCTTCGCCTGCCTTGCACTCAAGAAAATTGTCAGGTTTTCGGTCAGACACTAAATAGACGCTTAACATTAGTCGTCGTCAAGCTCGCGGTCTCATCTAAGCTCCAACCGCGCAGGATGGCCAAAGCTTGCGCTACGGCTAACACATCTCGAGGTTCAGACTCACCCTTTAATACTGTATGCGAACCAATATAGGGGGCATCGGTTTCCAAAAGAATTCGTTCCGAGGGAACTACCATAGCTGTCTGCCGTACCTTTTTCGCATTGGGCCGAGTTAAGCCGCCGCCGAAACCAATATAGTAACCCAAAGCGATAAATTTCTCAACCAGCTTTGGCCCACCGCCGTAAGCGTGAATAACCCCAACCACACCAGGAAATTCACGGAGAATTAAGTAGAGCGGTTCAAATGCTCGGCGACAGTGTATAATAACCGGCAATGATAAAACAAGTGCAAGTTCAAGTTGAGCCCGTAAAACCGTAGCTTGGAACTCGGCCAAATACTGATCGAGGGCGTAATCAAGCCCGATTTCTCCAATTGCAACCGGAGAACGCAAACGAGCTAACTGACGCAAAGGCTCTGGAGAAAACTTATCATTGACTGTAGTTTGAGACAACCAAGCAGGGTGAAGTCCTATTGCAGCTCTAACCGAAACATACTTCGCGGCCAAACGACAAGCTGAGCGACTAGATTCAAGGTCATAGGCTGGCACAATAAACCTGCAAACCCCGACATTTGCAGCGCGATTAAAAACTTCATCAAGGTCAGCGAATAGTGGTGAATCAGTCAAGTGACAATGGCTATCAAACAATTTCATATCATAATCATATAAAGTTAAAAAACCAACTAAAAAGGGGCACCGAAATGGTGCCCCTTTTTAGTTCATAATATAACCACGATGCAAGAACTATTTTTTATTAACCAGCTCATACAAGGTGCGCATCTTTTTGGCTTCGGACTGAATTTTACCAAGATCCTTGGTCATCATAGCCCAGCCATACCAATAGGCATAGTCAGGATTGACATGGAACTGACCTTGGTAAGTCCGCATCCGATGTTTCATATACATTTCAAACAACACCTGTTCGATATTTTCCATCCCTGCTGGCAAATCTTTGTAGCTATCGCCGGAAGCAGCACTATAATCCGTCCTCATGAAATAGAGAAAATCAGGATAGGCAAAAGCCTGCTCACCACGTTTCTTCAAGATACCATCTTTGTAGAGATCAGCTACGATCACAATGGCTTGGGCGAGCAGTCTGTCGGCTTTCTTCATCATTTCATCGCCCATATCGAGCTGTTTTTTACCATAGCTCTCTGCGTGGCATTGACTACAGGTTTTGATCATTTTGTCACGTTCAACCTGCCACGCTTCCTGAGTCGCCCGAACCATATCGACTGAAGTCACCAGTGCCAGGCGGGCAGTCGGCTTGCTGGTGTTAGGGTCTAAAACGCCTAAGGCTTTGAGAATAACAATACGGTCAGCGGCCCACTGTTTGTCTTCAGGCAGCGGCAGACGCACGCCAAGAAATCCCCAAGCTGTACGATTTTCATGCGTACCGTTGGGCATGTGACAGGTCTGACAGGTCGGTGCCGGAGCGCCCTCGGGCAGGTTCCCGTTCTCTTTGGAAAAATGACGACTTCCGTGTTTAGAGCTACTCCACATCTCCCATTGGGGATGATCATAACCCATATGGCACTGGCGACAGGCACGAGGATCTTGAGCTTCCTTTTTCGAAAAACTGTGCCGAGTATGACACTCATCACAAGAGTTCGTCTGGTAACGATGGCCTTTTGCAAGTTGCTCTTTCTTCTGGGCTTCAGTTTTAATACCCATATTGTGACAACCACCACAACCACGACCACCTTCCATCAGCTCATCGGGCTCAACATGAGTAATCGGCATGGCATTCAAAGAAGTCCAGCCAAAATTATGCTTACCTTTGGCAAACTGCTCAAACTGCTCTTCATGACACTCTTTACAAACATGTTCATCCGGCATAAGCGCCAAATTGGTATTTTTGGAGTTTGTATGTTTGTCACCATGACATTCGACACAACCAACATCCTCACCAGCATGTTTACTCACCTTCCAATCTGCAACCTGGCCAGGTGTGTGGCGCTGATGACATTTGATACACTTTCCGGAATCAGCCAGCAACGGCGTGGCGCCGAAAATCAACCCGAACAGGGCTAAAGCGACTAGTAAAATACCGCTCCCCAACAACTTCTGTTTAATCATCTCTCTCTCCTTAATTTAAAATAAAATAATATAACAACTCCATCCCGTCAAAACCAAGCCAGTCAAAACGGGTGGAAACCCAACCAGAAAACCATACAATATATATTAGGTTCAATTAACATATTAGAACCTAATAATGCAAACCATTTCATGTTAAGATAATGTTAATTTTTGTCACAACACCCCACAATGATCCACCCATTAAGAAGTTGTAGTTTTTTGCTCATCAATGTATTATATATTAACAGTTGGTAGCTAAGTAAAAAGTCCGGTCGACTGAGCTATAGCGGTTTTTCATGCACTCGACACACTACACGTACGGCCTCGCGGCTACAAAGGCGCTTCCTGCGGAGCGTATATCGAATTTCCCACTCAGCCACCCCGTGATTTTCTTCACGATGGCATCAAAGGTGTTTTTGTCATGAATAAATTATTCTGGAGCACTATCTTCTTCTCTGCTTTTGTCATGTTTACACTCTCACCTGCAACTGTTTGCGCGAGTGGAGATTTTACGTTCAACCCCTCATTTACATTTCGCGGTGAATACGATGACAATATCAATTTTGACAACAACAATGAAACAAGTGACTGGCTTGGCGTTTTCTTACCATCTCTAAAGGCCGCCTGGCAAACCCCAAGACTCAATATCCTCGGTAGTGCCGCTGCCGAAATCAGACGTTTTGCCAGTGAAACAAGGTTCGATGATGAATATCAACGTTATAAAATCAACACTTCCTATCAGGCTTTTGAAAGATTAACCTTGAAGGCTGGGGCCTCTTATACAAAAGATTCAACTCTCGATTCTGAACTAGAAGAGACCGGAATCGTTGAGAACCTGTACGGTCGTGATCGCTACAGCATTAACACTGGGATCGACTACCAACTTGGTGAAAGAGTTGCAACCAGCCTTGACTACAACTACAGTGACACAAGTTATGACAGCCCCTTCAACTCTGATTATGACTCACACAGTATCGTTGGTAGTATCAGTTACCTGTTTCGTAATCAGCGTGATCAGGTCTTTGTCCAACCATCTTACTATTACTATGAATCAGACCATAATAAAGTTGATAACTATGGCTTAAGTTTTGGCTGGAACCGTACCTTAAGCGAAACCTTGACCATCTCTTGCTACCTGGGTTGCCGCTATACTGATTCAAGGTATTCTTATGAGATCAACGTTCCAGTCTTTGATCCTGTAAACGGTGTCATCACCTGGCAGAAAAGAAAAATCACCGCTGACCAAGATGATTTCGGGGGCACCGCAGACATGTCTATAAGCGGTAAGACTGAAACTCTATCCTACAAACTCAGCTACAATCATGATTTAACTTACTCATCAGATGGCTACCCGATTGACCGTGATCGTTTTATTGGATCTATCAACTGGAAAATAACTGAGCGCCTAAAATCAGGCTTTGACAGTGGTCTCTATTTTTCCAAGTCCAATGATGATTTCCAGAATGAAGACAGCACCTATTTTTATCTTCATCCGCACCTGTCATACAGGCTGTTTAGAAACCATCACTTACAGCTCCACTACCGTTATGCCAAAACCAAAGATGACACATTAAAAGAGAATGACACCTATGATCGTAGTCGGGTTTGGCTCGCTCTGGTTTTCAATTTCCCTAAACTCCTTGATTAGCGGCTAAAATCTAACACTGTCCTCCAGCAGGAGGGATTTAGCGGGCTGGAATCAACATTTTTGAGGAAGACAAAGATGAAAAAATATATAATTTTCCTCTCCCTGCTCCTCCTGTTACTCTTTGTCAATACGGTTTTCCCACAAACCGGAACTGACCCCAGTAATATCCCCCCCGGTGTCAGCGGCATTATAGCGGCCCATAAGATTTCACAATCGCCAAGCTCGCCAGATATTACCCGGCGGCAACAGCAATGGCAATTTCACAACCCTAAACTTGGAAATCTTCTCAACCAAAAACTAAATGAAGCCATGTCCACAGATGATCGAACACTTAAAACGGATAATGGACTAAACCGACTAAAACCAAACAGCCCAGAAGAAACCATCTGTGTCCAAATAAAATGCGCACCCAACCCCCATGAGTCTGCATCTGGTATCGCCAGAGAGAGAGTCAAAGAGGCAATCGAGAAGTCTAACGGCCGCATAACCGGCTCCAGTCTCAACCAAATGACAATCCAAGCCCTCCTACCTCTTACCGCAGTAAACTCTTTGACAGATTTGCCGGAAATTGATTTCATCCTCATCCCCAATCGAGCTGTAACTTTCACAGAAAACTACACCACCGAAGCCCTTGATGACATAAATGTTAACAACTGGCACGATGCTGGTATCTATGGGCAAAACACCAGAATTGGCGTTATCGACGTTGGATTTATTGGCTACAATGCGCTCAAAGGGAGTGACCTGCCCGCAACCGTTATGGTCAAGAACTTTGTTGATGGTGAAAACGATGCTCTGATCGAAAGCAACTCAGTTCACGGCACCGCATGTGCCGAAATCATTTACGACATCGCCCCTGATGCCGGCCTCTATCTCGCAAAAATCTACACTGACATTGATCTGCAGGAGGCGGTCACTTGGCTACAAGCCAACAATGTAGATATCATTTCGACCTCATTGGGCTGGTACAATTTGACCCCGGGTGATGGCACTGGAGGACTGGCCGACATTGTAACTCAAGCTTACAATTCAGGCATGCTTTGGGTCACGGCTGCGGGCAACGACCAGCAACGACATTGGGGAGGTCTCTTCTCTGACCCTGACGGCAACCATATGCATAACTTTACCAGTGACCAGCAAATAAATTTTTTCGGCCCTGGAGATGGCAGTGCTTATTTGATCAATCCCGGATTAAATTATACAATATTTGCCCGCTGGTCCGACTGGACAGATGTTGACCAAGACTACGATCTCTACGTCTACCGCTGGAATGGCAATGACTGGGGTAGCCCAATCGCCAGCAGCGTCAACTCCCAATATGGTATTTCCGGTCAGGTCCCAACCGAAGCGGTTGCATTCACAACTTCAGGAGACCCTACGGCCTATGGCTTTATCATCTACCACTCCTTTGAGGTTAACAAAGAGGTAAATTTTGAAATTTATGCCCCTTACGCACCACGGTTTGATGAAATCTTAAACATCCGAAGCCTAGCGAACCTCGCAGATGCAACCAAAGCAACAACTGTCAGTGCAATAGATGTAAGTAGCTATATACTTCAGGACTACAGTTCCATGGGGCCCACTAATGGTCCAGGTGGCAGCATAAGTGGCGGTTTCAATAAACCTGATATAACATCTTACACCAACGTCTCCTCTAATCGTTATGGCCCTTCTGGTTTCTCTGGAACCTCAGCCGCCACCCCTCATGTCTCAGCGACAGCAGCCCTAATTCTTTCACAAAACCTAGCTTTCAGCCCGGCTCAACTCCAAGCTGCTCTACAAAGCCAAGCCGTGGATATTGGCACAGGAGGATTTGATTTTGCCACCGGATGGGGACGACTTCATTTAGATGACCAAGGCATACCTACCTGTAACCCTCCGGCCTCAATCTCAGTACCGGGAAGCAGTTCCAGTGGCTCTTTTACTATTTCATGGGGAACATCGACAACCAGCTCGGTCACATACATTCTTGAAGAGGCGACAAACAGCTCTTTTACGACCAACTTACGCAAAATCTATCCCGGCAGTGGTACTTCAGCTTATATTTCGGGAAAGGTTAATGGCATCTACTTTTACCGAGTAAAAGCTACTCGTAGCCAATACAACGACAGTGACTGGAAAGCGGGAAACAATGGCTGTACTGTCTCTATTAGTCAACCTGGAGATTCAATCGTTTGGGAGGGGCACTCAACCGACTGGAACAACTCAGCCAACTGGAGCAACAATTCTATCCCTAACAACAGTACTGAAACAACTATCCCGGCATCTCCGGCAGGAGGTTATCTGCCCTTGGTTTCAGGTTCCTATGCCAGAGCTAAACAACTCACACTCTACGGCAAACTAACTATCGTATCAAGCACTTTAACCCTTGGCGACTAATAATAAATTGTTAAATTAACCGATAATTATATTTGACAGTACTCATATTTTTAATTACTATATAGAGATACTGGTTGTACTTTCATTGCATTTATTAGTGACTATCAGGTTATTGTTTTGACTGTAAAACAGGTCAACAACCTGATAAGGCCACTTATCTTGCGGGCTTTATCCCGCGTTGGATTAAGGAGCTGACCTTGCAAAAACAGACGACCCCTTCGACCAAAGCTAAAATTGCTGGGATTCTGGCAGAAACAGGCCGAACCTTCGCGGGGCTTCAAGCAACCCTGAAAGGCTTAAGTAACCCGACAATAGTTATCTCCAGCGCGGTTGCCGGTGAAGGTAAAAGCATATTTACTGCCGGTCTCGGCATTGTTGCCGCTCGCAATATGAGTGGCAAGGTTCTTCTTATTGACTGCAACTGGCATGCACCGACATTACACTCGTTTTTCGATATCAACCCTCAGTTTACATTTGAAAATGGCATAGAAAACGGCGGCTTGCAACAGCATATCATGCCGACCAGCTATGCAAATTTAGAGCTCCTCCCTGCACCGATTAACCGGGAAAAGCTTGAAACGACAAAAAGCGCTTTAAGCCTCATTCGCGCCCTCAAAGATAGCTACGCTTTAACCATCATCGATACTCCAGCTATTCTGGCAGCAAACCGCCACATGGTTGACCCAATTGCAATTGCCGCTAATTCTAACGGCATAGCCTTGACAGTTCTCGCCAATAAAACCCCCAGACAATTGGTCAAAAAGGCGCAAACTATGCTCGAAGTCTCGGGGTCTCGCACATTAGGTTTAATTGTTAACCAATATTGTAATCCATTGGCCAGTTAAGCTACATTTTCGTAATCTCTCTGAACCAGAATCATAGCAAGGAGAATGGTTTATGTTCTTTAATATACGACGCTATATGTATGCCCTTACTCAATATTGGCACTGGCTGATAATTGCTCTAATCCCTTTGGCAGCTTATTTGCTTATCTCAGGTGTTAGAGCTGACCGATTTACTTTAAGTCGCACATTCAATGTAAACCCGGAATATCCGGTCGCAGTAACGACAAGCCCGGTGGATACGATATCATTAAAGAGCCTTGCAGCTACTCCAGGCCACTTTTTCACCGACCGCCTTGCTTTGGCAAGCTGGAAACGTTACGCTGAGACCTCACCCAATTTAGCTAAATATAACTTCAAAAACAAACAGACTATGCTTGAAGCAATAAAAGCACTCTCGCTCAGCTTCGATCAGAAAAACAACCTTAGAATAAGCTACCATGGTCCTGACACAGAACTAGGGACCCAGCTGACAAACTATTATACAACGCGGCTATTGAGCCGTTTACGCGCAGGTTTTCACCGGCAACTTATAAGGTTAAAAGATAATAAAGAGTACAGCCCGCCCCAACTGCTCCAACTTGATAAAACCAGATTTCATAAATCTGAGCACAACTCATGGTGGCGGGATGAAAGAGTTGGACCGGCAACGCTTATAACTCTCTTACCTTTATTGATTTCGTTGATTTTTATCGGGTTTAAAGAGTTTACTGACCCATCATTTAAATCGGGCCGTCAAGCAGCTCGCTACCTCAACCTGCCGATTCTGGGCTTTTTCCCATCACTGGAGCCGATCATTGACAACCTCCAGGATGGAAACAGTGACTAGAGCGACTGGCCGAGAAAACCCTTAAGTTCGAGGGGAGAAATCTGAAATGACCAAAAAAAATGGCACAATCACAGCGAAGCTCTTTGCTGTGCTGATAGCTGTGCTTATCCTGTCAGCTTACACTGTTGACCCCAGCTTTGCCAACAGTGCGGCCCAGGCCCAAAATGAGTTCAACACAGCGACAGCCGGAGCCAGCAGTGGAGCAACTATCACTGTTGATCAAAACATTACCGGTGGCGAACCTTACACTACTAATAATGTGACATTAGAGTGGGACCCGAGCCAAGAGGAGTCGGTTACCGGTTATTTGCTCTACTACGGTAATGCAAGCAGTAAATACCTGCCTCCAATAGATGTCGGTTTGAATACTAACTACACTATCAATGACCTGAACACTAAACAGATGTGGTTCTTTGCGGTTAAAGCTTACGATGGAGAAGGTAACCAAAGCGATTATTCAAATGAGGTTTTTAAAGATCAACTTGTAATCGGTGAATCTAGCTCAACTGCCTCTACAGCCATGTCATTTACCCATGACCCGCTTGCGCTAAATGAGGATTTTGGGGTTGACACCCCAGGAACTGATGATAGCCCTAGGACAAGTACCCTGCCAGAGAATCTCAATAGTGGCAAAATTGTTGCGGGAACTGGCCCCTGGGTTGGCAATGGTGGTTGGATTAAAACTTTAACTGACAACTATTTTCACGACCACTGGAGCCGATTGGGTTGGCCCCACTACAACACCCTCCAAGGTGAGTCACGGATTGCCAAAGGTGATATCGATGGTGATGGCAAAGATGAGATAATTATCGGCATGGGGCCTGTAACTGGCGATGAGACTGCTCCGGCCGGTCATTTTCAGGTTCTTGACGACAACCATCAGCACCTCTATTGGGGCCAGGTAAATTGGGGGGCTTACAACGAAGGTAATGGTGAAATCTGGCCCGCCTGCGGTGATCTTGATGGTGACGGGAAAGATGAGATTCTAATTGGCTTAGGCCGTGGGGGAATGGGAATTGTTGAAGTTTTTTCGGTGACTAACAACCAACTTGTTCATGTAACCTGGATCGCATCAAGCTGGGATGAGTACAATCTTGCCAGAGGTGAGGTTCGCCCCTCAAGTGGTGATCTTAACGGGGATGGTAAGGACGATATAGTTTTAGGTTTTGGCCAAGTTACAGACAACCCGGAAATCCCTGGAGGAACTTACGAAATACTTACAAATCTTGGCCAGCATATGGCTTGGGGCGAAGTCAGTTGGAATGACTACAATCAGCTTAACGGTGAAAGCCGCCCGGTGATTGGCGACCTTGACGGAGACGGAACCAATGAAATTGTCATTGGATTAGGCTCTGGCGCCAATGGTGCTTTTGAAATTCAAGGATTCAATGAGGAAGGCAATCTGACCAACCAAGCTTGGCTTGAAACGCCATGGTGGCAGGCATACAATGACATCTCAGGAGAGACCCGACCAGCAGTCGGGAACCTGGATAATGATAGTGCCGACGAGCTGGTAATTGCCCTCGGCAAAGGTGGTGGCGGTTGGCTACATCTGTTTGATGATAAAGAGAGCGGCTACAACCACTATATCAGCCTCCAGCTCTGGCCCGAAGAATACAATATGAATAATGGTGCCAGTTGGATCGTCATTCAGGAGTAACGACAACGTTTTTTTAGGTAAATCATCAAAATTGAGATCGCCGCCGGGGTTACGCCCGGCAGGCGTGATGCCTGACCAAGAGAGAGTGGTCGGATCTCTTCCAAGGTATGGCTCATCTCTATGGTCAGCCCAGAAATATCCTGATAATCAAAATCACTTGGGATTTTGATTTTTTCAAGGTGTTTAAACTTCTCCACCGCCTGCATCTGACGTTTTATATAGCCCTCATATTTAATCTGAATCTCAGTCTGTCGCAACGCCTGCGACCCTAAACATTTCCCAAGAGTCACGACCTCTTCAGAACACTCCTCCAGGTCATGCCACCGTACCTGTGGTCGCTTAAGCAGATCTGCGGCTATAATTCCCTGTTTTAACTGCGGTGTTTCCAAACGAGTAAGGGTTTTTGCCGCCGCCGCAGGTTTAATTTTGATAGATTTTAAGCGCTGTTTCCCCAATTCCGTCATGGCTAATTTCTCACGCGCCATCTCGACCTGAACTTTTCCGACCAAGCCTAAACTAAAAGCCTTCTCGGTCAACCTTAAATCAGCATTATCCTCACGCAACAAAAGCCGATATTCAGCTCGTGAAGTAAACATCCGGTAGGGTTCTTTTGTCCCGCGACTAATGAGATCGTCGATCATCACCGCAACATATGCATCGGCTCGATTCAGAATAAAAAAGTCTTGACCCTTGACCTGACAAGCTGCATTGATTCCGGCAATAAGCCCTTGGGCCGCAGCTTCTTCATACCCTGATGTCCCGTTAATCTGACCCGCAAGATAGAGACCGGATATTTTTTTG
>DAOWHJ010000063.1 GCA_030641485.1 Pseudomonadota bacterium | reverse complement strand
TTGCTGCAAATTCAACCTGACAGCAACCCTGAATATCGCAACGGGTTGCAAGATCTGGCCTACGTAATCTATACATCAGGTTCTACAGGGAAGCCTAAGGGAGTGATGGTTGAACATTTAGCTGGCGCTCAACATTTCCGGCAAATAATAGATTGTTACCAGATGAGTACAAAAGATAAAGTTCTACAATTTGCATCCTTAAATTTTGACACATCGGTTGAACAAATTTTTTCCACCTGGCTGAGCGGAGCCGCCCTGGTGATTCTGAAAAGTAATCTCATTACCCCTGAAACACTGTTGGAAACACTCGAATCTCAACAAATCACCGTCGCAGATCTGCCGCCAATTTACTGGCAGCAACTCTCTGACAACTCTCGGACAAAACTGTTAAAACATCTCCGGTTATTGATTTTAGGTGGAGAAATATTACCTCTTCAGCTAGCCCAAAAAACCCTTGAACAGTTTCCAAACTTAACCTGTATCAATGCCTATGGGCCAACCGAAACGGTTATTACATCAACTATTTATCCACTTCTCAGCTCTAAATTACTTTAAAAGTTATATTCCACTCCCATCGGCAAACCCATTGCCAATAGACGGATTTACATTCTCGACGCCAACCACCAACCCCTGCCTATCAATATCCCCGGCGAACTTTGCATTGCCGGAGAATGTTTGGCTCGGGGCTACCTCAATCACCCTGAACTCACAGCCGAGAAGTTTATCGAAGTCGAAATTTTCGGCCAGCGACAACGCACCTACAAAACCGGCGACCGAGCCCGCTGGCTGCCTGACGGCAACCTCGAATTTTTAGGCCGCATCGACGGTCAGGTCAAACTGCGCGGTTTCCGCATTGAGCTGGGTGAGATCGAGGCGACTTTAAGCCAGCACCAAGCCATAAAAGATGTGGTGGTGGTCTTGCATGAACGTGAAGAGAACAAAATGTTGGCCGCCTATCTCACTCTACAACAACAAGCCATTGAGAGCACAATTTTACGTGATTTCCTGAAAACCCGTCTGCCCGACTACATGATTCCGGCAAGCTTTACGGTACTGGAAAAACTGCCATTAACCCCCAACGGCAAGATCGATCATAAGGCCTTGCCGGAGCCGGATGTCAGCAAAAATAAAAAGAGCATTGCCCTCCGTACGCCGAGCGAAATCCTGCTAGCCACCCTCTTGGCCATGGTGCTGAAAATCGACGTTGACAGCAGCAACGCTCATTTTTTTGAACTTGGTGGCCACTCACTACTCGCCACCAAATTGGTCTTACGCATCCGTGACAGTTTTGCCGTAGATGTGCCCTTGCGAATATTGTTCGAATATCCAGTGTTAAGTGATATGGCCGTCTGGCTCGATCAGCAACAACCGGGCAGCTACCTGCCGCCCATAGTACCTCAGCCTGAAGATCAGCCTCGGTTGATGTCTTACCATCAGGAACGTATTCTGTTCCTAGATCAACTGGAAGGCCCGGCAGCTACCTACAACACGCCCGCCACATTGAAGCTTACCGGCAAATTAGATTTTCCAGCACTCAAACAAACATTTATCCTTCTGATCGAACGACACCAGAGCCTACGGCTCGCTTTCGACCTTGTCAATAACAAGCCGAGACTGCGGGAAATCCCGGTTTACAACCCGATCACTGAAATTGATCTCAGCCCTCTGCCTAAAGAGCAACAACAGACCGAAATAGAACACTTGGTTCAAAGTCACGCCGGCAAACCTTTCGTTTTGAGCAGAGGGCAACTGATCCAACTTCAGCTCCTGAGACTCAGCGATCAAGAGAACCTGCTGCTCGTCAACATGCACCATATTATTGCCGATGGTTGGTCTCTTGGCGTGTTAATTCGCGAGTGGATGCAGATCTACAGCTCTTTGCGTCAAGGTGATATTCCAAAACTCACGCCACTCCCACTTCAATACACTGACTTTGTCGCCTGGCAACGCAATTGCGTCCAGAACAATCTCCTGCAACAACAGCAAGAGTACTGGAGCAAGCAACTCAATGGTGCGCCAACATTTCTGAGATTATCCACCGATTTTCCACGTCCCGAGGTGCCAAGCCATCACGGTTCACACCTTAAATACTACATCAGCCCGGAACTGACCCGACAAATCAAAGAGTTCAATAAAAAGCAGGGCTGTACTCTGTTCATGACCCTGTTGGCAATCTTCAATGTCCTGCTGCACCACTATAGCGATCAAGACGATATCCTCGTCGGCTGTCCCATTGCCAACCGCAAAAACCGGCAGACAGAAGATATTTTTGGCTTATTCGTTAATATTCTACTATTCAGAACTCAAATCAAAGAGCAAAACACATTTGTTGACCTGATCAAACAGGTCAGGCAAACCGCTATCGGAGCCTATGCTCATCAAGATCTTCCCTTTGAACTTCTATTGCAACAGCTCAATCATGAGCAAAGTCCCAGCCACAATCCACTATTTCAGGTAATGTTCGTACTGCAAAATAACGAAGTGCCCGAACTTAAACTACCGAGCTTGGAAATTCAAACCATTGAGCAAACCAGCTCCAGAGCCAAATTTGACCTGACCCTTTATGTAACTGAAATCGATGACTACCTGGAACTGAACTGGAATTATGCTACTGACCTTTTCCAAGCCGAGCGCATCCAGAATATGGCGGAACATTTTGCCACCTTGCTGCAGAGTCTCACTCAACAGCCGAAGACTGATATTTACCGACTATCTCTGTAGTGCACAATGTACTATTCCCTCTTCATTTATTTGATTTTTAATTTTTAATTAGGGGAGTGTCCCTGTTTTTCCAGTTTTTTCGCGTCCTCTCCATTCAGGTAAGAGTCGGATTGAATTATTAAAACCAGAATTCCGGGTATCGGCGATTCTTGGATAAATTGTTTATCAATAAGGCTACTATCAGCATTATGAAAGCTCCAAGCCCTACCGGTATTAAAGTATACAGGTAACCAAGGGCATGAATTTTATCACTTCCAATTACGGCGATTAGAGCGGTTGCACCTCCAGGAGGATGGAGCGTGGAGGTTAAAAGCATAACCGCGATTGCCGTCGATACAGCCAGCGCTGCAGCCAGCCAGGTCAATTCAGGAAATGCCTGGTAGCAAAAAACTCCAATGATAGCTGAGATAATATGACCGCCAATAAGGTTTCTGGGTTGGGCCAGAGGACTTTTTATTGCTCCATAGATAAGGACTGCAGAAGCTCCAAAGCTCCCGATAATCATAACCAGATCGTTTTTATCCAGCAGATTATAATGGGCATAGGATACCGCTGAAATTCCCAGAAAAGCACCTAACCACGACCAAAGGATCTCAATAGCAGGAGGTCTGGCCGGGCTTTTGCCGACTCCTTTCATTTTTTTTAGATAATTCATGGTTCTCGTTTTTCCTTTGTTTTGGTTAAGCCTTTGATCAAGTGTCTGATTGCAGAGAACTTTGCCACCATGCAGGTCACAACAGTATATCCCGATCATAATTTTTATTGTTTCGTAGTCGTCAGGAACACGTGATGTGGAGGTCGGAGTTGTTTTTTTCATGGTTAAATACCGATTGGTTTTTGTCAGAGCTGATTTTTAGTAGGGATTGGTCAGGGTTGCATTGATTTAGGTCAAGTTTTTATTGAGGTTTGTATCTTTATCATGGAGTTAAGTTATATCTTCTGTGTTTTCTCAGAACTCCATCTGATTCACCAGTTTGCCTGAGCCATCGAAATGGGTGTTGACAGGAAACCCCACCTCATGTATCTCTACCGACATTGAAAAGCCACTCCCGCCGAAAGACGGGGCCGGAACTTTTACAACCACATAGTGGTCAGGGACTTGGGGCCAAGCTATTGAAGAAAATAGCGAAACAAGCAGGGGTTAACCCTATTTTCCCGCCATTAAACAAAATTTAAAAATGTTTTTACCTGCGAACTCACGCGTTCGCTCCTTGCTCTATAGTGGTGTCAAATGGAAGGTTAAATTCAACTGACATCAATTTTAAATGCGGGGAGAACGATATGAGTCTGACAACTGAAGAGCAAGGCAAGGCAATCACACTTTCGAAAAAACTGGTCGATGAATTTGATGTGGAGAGGTCGGCAAATTTCTCCTATTGGCATAAAGATAAAGAGTGGTACGAAGCTTTTAGCGTCCTTTTTAATATGATCACAGATTTAGATTTCTCCATGAGTGCCGGGAGTTGGGCTATCGTTGCCGGGGCTTTGGCTTTCGTAGTCTACCCTGTCGATATTATACCTGACTTTATTCCCTTTATTGGTTGGCTGGATGATGTTTTTATTATCAACTGGGCTGTATCAAAAGTCACGGTTGAAATAGCGCATTACCGGAAGTTTTGCTTAAACCGGCAAATCTATCAACCGATGTTGCTGGCATCTTAGGGTAAAAAGATGGAATGGACGAAAAAAACGTTAATGAAATGAGTAGGAAAGGTGAAAAAATCAGCTGGCTCGGCGGTTAGCTGGGGGCTTTCAGCTGGGTGCTGGTTTTCGGTATAGTTTGGCTCATTCAGGGCCGAATGGTTTACGGTGTCATTGCCTTATCATTATTCATCATGGCAATCTTTTCAATTTTGAAATTTGCGCCTTGGAAAATCCGGAAACAAAATATTGGAGACTACTCATTCCTGTCTATTCGTTTTTTTACTCTCAGTTATGCTTGCTGTCTATGTCCTAACGGGGTTTAATCAGCTTGTAAAAATCCAGTACGGCTTGTGGATTTTGCCATGCCTGCCCCCTGTCTCCCATATTTATTAAGGGGGGTTAATTTAAGCATATTTGATGCCCTCGTAAAAAGTTTTTCAGGCGTGACGTCACGCGACCGACATTATTTCGTTGCAATCTGATATCTTTCGAAAAGTTGCCCCTAATGGCAAAAATTTTCTGCTGAAGGCCGAAATCAGGGCTTTTATTGGCGAAATTAGCATGTTTTCAGGTTGTGTAGACTGTTTGCCAGCCCTCATGGCCGCAGCTATCCTGAAAATATTGATTCCGAGAGCTTTTATCGTCGCACAGAAACGAACTGCCTTAAAACCTCGAACCCTGAGGTGCTTAACCCCCGTT
>DAOWHJ010000168.1 GCA_030641485.1 Pseudomonadota bacterium | reverse complement strand
GCGGAGATTGAAGCATGAGTCATGTTATTTTTTATACCACTGATGACGGATCGACAAAGGTTGATTTGCGCTTGGGAAATGGGTCGGTTTGGTTGTCTCAATTAGAAATAGCCGAACTTTTTCAAACCACCAAACAAAATATCAGTAAGCACATTCAGGCAATTTATGATCAAAATGAGTTAGAAGAAAAAGCAACTGTCAACCATGAGTTGACAGTTCAAAACGAAGGTAAGCGAGAGGTTTCACGAAATATTGCACTCTATAACCTTGATGTGATTTTGGCTGTTGGCTATCGTGTACGTTCGGTTCGTGGGGTACAGTTTAGGCGGTATGCCTCCACTGTTTTGAAAGAATATCTTGAAAAAGGTTTTGCTTTAAACGACGACCGATTAAAAAATCTGGGTGGTGGCAACTACTGGAAAGAACTACTCGATCGCATTCGTGACATTCGCTCCAGTGAAAAAGTCATGTACCGCCAAGTTCTGGAATTGTATGCAACGGCAGTCGATTACGACCCCAAAAGTCAGGATAGCGTCACTTTTTTTAAAATTGTACAAAACAAACTACACTATGCCGCCCACGGCAATACCGCTAGCGAGGTGATTTACTTGCGCGTGGGCAGCGACAAACCCTTTGCTGGCTTAACCAACTTTAAAGGCAGTCATCCCACCCAAGCCGAAGCCATGATTGCCAAAAACTACCTGAGTGGGCAAGAATTACGGGTGCTGAATAACCTCGTATCGGCTTATTTTGACTTGGCGGAGTTGAACGTCATCGAAGAACGCGAGATGCGCATGGCGGATTATGTGCGTGAGTTAGACAACATCCTTTCATCGGCGGTGCGAAAATTACTGAAAAATGCAGGAAGCATCTCACACACCGCAGCAGCGAACAAAGCTAAATTAGAACATAAAAAATATAAAGCCCAAACGCTGGAGCGAGTCGAAGAAGAATACCTGAAAACCATCAATGCGTTAGAAAATCAAGCCAAAAAAGAGAGCCGTAAAAAATGAGCCAAACAAATAAATTACAAGCAGAGAGAAACAGTACCGTTGCCAAAGTTGAGGGAGGTGTCGCATGATATTGAAAAATAAATTACACATCACCAATCAGGTTGAGCTGGCTAAAGCAGAAGAAAAGATCAGCAAGCAAAAAGCCAAGCAACTTTTTGATACTAAAGATATTGCCAAGAGTGAAGTCGGCACATTTTCCGGGCTTTCCTTCATCCACGCCTATCTGTTTGCAGAACTTTATGACTTTGCAGGAAAAATCCGCGAGGTGAATATCGCCAAGGGTGATTTTCGCTTTGCGCCGCTGATGTACCTCAAGCCATCGCTGGAACATATAGACGCCATGGCGCAAGGTAGCTTTGATGAGATCATCGAAAAATATGTGGAGATGAATGTCGCCCACCCTTTCCGCGAAGGGAACGGACGCGCCACCCGCATCTGGCTTGATCTGATTCTTAAAAAAGAGATCAAACAGGTGGTGGATTGGAATCGGGTAGATAAGGATGACTATCTCTCAGCCATGCAGCGCAGTGTGGTGAAGGACATTGAAATCAAAGCTCTGCTGAAACAAGTCTTAACCGATCAAATCAATGACCGTGCCCTGTTTATGAAGGGTATTGATGTCAGCTATTACTATGAAGGCTATAGCGAATTCAAAACCGAGGAGCTGTAGCCATGAATCATGCGAACTTTATGAAGAAATTGCTTGAAGGTGTTGAGGTGGAATGGAAGGCGTTGGGGGAAGTGGGTGAAACTTTAGGTCGTAGGTTACTCCCCCAAACCCCACATTCATCTAACGGCCCAATATTGGAAATTGACATCTAAAGTTCGCCGTACTATAATACTGTATAAAACATAAGGGGGAAAATATGGCTGCAACACATGGGCGTTCTATGGAAAAAGTAACCTTCAATATCTCCTCAGAACTAAAAACACGGGTACAGGCGCTCAAAACAGAGCTGCGAGTCTCACTCTCTTCGATCTATAATGATGCAATCGTCAACTATCTCAAAGAAAAAGAGGCGGAAAAGTGGGCGCAGGGAGTCTCAATGGCCTTGAAAGACAAAGGCTATAAAGCGTTGTCGACAGAATTGAGCGTCGACAATGGGGATATATATGAATATTAAACAGGGTGAAATCTGGCTGGTTAAGTTTTTTCCAAAAGTCGGTAGTGAAATGAGCAAAATTCGCCCTGCCATTGTTGTTAGTCATAACGAGATAGGAAGGCTCCCATTAAAGACTATTGTCCCGATAACTAACTGGAAAACAAATTACGCTCGCTACCCCTGGATGATACAGATCGCAGATACCAACGTCAATGGCCTGACTAAAATATCAGCCATTGACTGTTTTCAGGTCAAAAACTTTGCTGACGAGCGATTTATGGAAAAATCAGGCGTGGTTGACTGTACGATAATAAAACAAATTCATAGTACGATAGTTAAATGTTTTGATCCCGACTATAATCTTTCATGAACAACTGGCAATGAAATTGATATGCGTCTACCATAGCAACAGGTCAGGTTAACGCAACCATAACTTGCCTCTCATTTAGTTCGTAGAGAACCAACACCAACACTTTTTAATGATTCCAATCAAATCCCCTCTGCTTCAACTTCCCAACACATTCAGAGCCTTTTATGGGGCTTTTCCCGGTTTGCATCCGATTCAGGTGCAGGCAATCGAACCGGTTTTGAAAAACCGGGATCTAATTATTCAGGCGGCTACCGGTTCCGGCAAAACCGAGGCCGTACTCGCCCCCTCTCTCGAGAGGGTAATCAGCTCCAAGTTATCGGAGACGGTTATCTATATTGTTCCGACCAGAGCCTTGGCTTTTGATCTGCGGCGACGTTTTTCCACTCTTTTAAGCGAACGTTTGGGCTTAAGTTTTGCTATTCGCACTGGAGATGTAAAAACCAACGGTGGCGGCTGTCCTGATCTCATGCTAACAACCCCGGAATCTCTGGATGTTATGATGGGCAGTGCCAACCCTGAGATCCAGGCTTTTCTCTTGCGGGTACGCACGATTATTATTGATGAGGTTCATCCTTTTGTCCACCAGTATCGCGGGCAGCAACTGGTTTATCTGCTACACAGGCTGGAGCGGCGCACCGGTAAAACAGTGCAAAAAATCGCTCTTTCCGCTACGATTGCGGATCCCGCTACGGTGGCCCGATTTTTTAATTTCAAGTCAGATTTTAAGCTTTTAAGTGATAATGTCAGTCGGAAAATCTTACCCCGTTTAGTGCATCTGAAAAACGATGAAAGTGACCTGGTCAACCTAGTCGGAGATCTTTCTCGAGAGTGGAAATATCAGAAGATATTGATTTTTGCCAACAGCCGGGGACGCTGCGATAAAATATTTACCCTTTTAAACCGACAAGGCGAGTTTCAGGGCGTGACGGAGCTCCACTATTCTAACCTTAATGCCAAAGAACGGCTCAATGTTGAACAGCGTTTTCGCGAGCAAAACCGTTCGCTCTGCATAGCCACCAGCACGTTGGAGCTCGGGATTGATGTTGGCGATGTTGACGCAGTGTTGCTTTTCGAACCGCCGGACTCGGTCTCGGCTTTTCTTCAGCGCATTGGTCGCTCGAACCGGCGCCGGAAAACAATTCACTTCTGGGGGATTTGCCGAGGGCCCCGGGCCAGCAAACAGCTACTTCGCTTTATAGCTCTGCTACATCTGGCTGAAGCGGGTCAGGTTGAATCACCACTCCCCAAAGTTTTGCCCAGTGTCTTAAGTCAACAGGCTATCTCGTGTCTCTACGAAAAAAAGCGGCTCTCGCTTGGGGCGCTACAAAAACTTTTTTCCGGCTCACCTAAAAACGATGGAGAAGCTGGAAAGTCTGCACGAAACTTGGAGTGGAATTCTGAGTTGGATTCAGCCCTGCAAGATATTTTCAACTCTTTGATCAAGAAAAAATGGCTGAAAAAATCTGCGATTAGTGGTCTTTACGACGGTGCCTGGTTCTACTGGAACGCCTTGGTTGAACATCGAATCTGGAGTAATTTCCCTGAAAATGAAGAAGAGTATCGGCTTGAAGTTGGCAAGGAATCGATAGCCGACATCCCTAAATCAATTGTCAGACAATTTGAGCCCGGTGACTGTGTTCTTCTCGCCGGACACCGTTTACAAATTTTAGAGATTGACGAGGGCGAATGTAAACGGGTCAGGGCTGAGCCCGCTCAAGGAGAAGAGGTCAAAGAGCTCTCTTGGCTGGGGCTGGGTGGTCATGTCTCTTATGAGGTGGCACAGGCCATGCGTGTGGCTTTAAAAACATTACACGATGAAGAGAGTTTGGCCGCTCTTGGTCTATTTTCCCGCACCCGTAAACTTTTGCGACATGAATTAGCCTCAGACCAGAGAGCGGTACTCCTGAATAACGGTATTGAGGTTGTTCGAGAAGAGAGTGGAACATATTATTATCGAACTTTTATCGGTTCTATCGGCAACCTTATTCTGGCTTGGAGTATTAGGGAATTTTATGCCGAAAAGATAGAAGATCTCAACGTCGTCCCCGATGAGATCGGCCTCTTCTGCTCCCATCTGATCCAATTTGAAAAGCTTCACCTCCCCCTGAGCAATAATGATTTTGACCTCTGGCTGGAGCGTCATTTCAAGGCAATGCGGTCACTATTCCCACTTAACGCTTTTTGTACCACGCTACCTAACTCGCTAATCTTGCAAGAACTTAATAGCTTTATTCGAGATTACCGGGTAATCGAGTTTTTTAACCACTGCCGAGATCGCTCATCAGAGATCGTTGCCGGAGATCCCGCCAGCCTTGATCAATATCCCCAAATAGAGAAAAAAATTACTCGGGTTATTGATATCCCGAACCCCGTTACACCGTTGCTGGAGTGGGAGAAAAATCGCCGAAAAAAGATCTCGACACCAACTCCATCCTTAGGTGAAAATCTGCACTATCAAGCCAGAGCCCTAACCGGAACCATGATTGGGGAATATTTCCGTTATCGCCAATGCCATCGTCGGCTCTGCTTTAGTTTTCTGCCCGGGCCGGATCAACCGCGCGTCCAACAATCCGATCAAGACCTGGTGCTAACTACCCAGCATCAGGCTCGGGGACGAAAATTTGAAGCAAAAATCATAGCTCACTTAAAATCCCAAAGTAAAATTTTTGCCGAGATCGCAGCACATGATGACGTGGGTAAAAGCCGACAGCTAAAGAGTCGGTTTGCCGAAACCATCAGCCGTTTACAAGAGATAAGCCAAACGAATATTGCAACCTCTCGCTATCTTTATCAGCCGGTTTTACTGGTTGATGGCCTTTTGTCGCTGCTAGGACGGTTTTTTGACCAAGATAAAGATAATAACAATGAACTATTCTTATCTGGAGTTGGTATTCCTGATCTGGTCCAGGTGGTGAACGTGGCATCTGGAATGGCCGATATTAAACAGAAGATCACAACTGAAACACCAACAATCTATCTTCAGATCGGAGATATTAAAAGCAGTCTCCAACCGCGCTATCACCAAAAATGGCAGGTAGCATTTTACGCATTTTTACTTAATCGCTTAATTGCTGACGACCCTCGACTTTCCCGGTTTAAAGTGGCGGGCAGCGGTTTTCTGCTGACCCCTGCATCAGAAAACGATTCGGCCAATGTCAGTCAGCAGCATAACTTTGATCTGCAGCCCTATCTCGATACTTTCCCCGCTATCTTGAAAAGTTTTCGTTCATCCCTTGAAAAATTTCCGGCAAATTTTCCGGCAAATTCCTCGGAGACAGGTCTCTGGCAACTGAAACAGCCATGTCAGAGTTGTTCCTATTTTGAGTTTTGCTATGAGCAGGTTTTAGCTGAAGAGGAGTTACAACTTATACCTCACTTAAGTCTCGGTGATTTACAAAAGTTACGTTCCCTCGGACTCCGAAGTATTAAACAGATAGCTGGGACAGAAAGTGAGATTGAGGCGTTTTTGTCGGCCTCACCCAGCTTTAGTTCAAGGCAGAAAGATCGTCTTGAAGAGGCACTTCAGGCATTGTCGCTCAATCAAATCAGGCTTATAAAAGAGCAAACTGACCGGTTTCCAGCTAATATTTCGACCCTGTTTGTTGTGCATCTGATTAATGATCCGGTTTCCAGATTGGCCCAAGGTTTGGGCCTAACCATAAAAAATCGCGGCGTGAAGGAGGAGACAAGAATTTGGCTGGCCTCTACTTCTGCGGAGCGTAAGCAAATCTGGCGGGAGTTTTCCCTCCACTTGCAGAAGCTGTGGCAAGATGCCGTCCAAAATGGTCGGGGGCCGCATATTTTTCTCTACGAATCAAGAATCAGACAAGAGCTTTCAGCTTGGGCCGACGTGATGAACGACCAACCGATGCTGGCTCTTTTCCTTCTCGGTTCGGATTCTCTGAATTGCCATTACACCGATTTAAGTCAAGTTCTGACCAACCATTTTCACCTACCCCTGCCGGGAACCGTGACCTTTTTTGCTTTAAATCGAATATTGGGGTTGATGGATAAAAATGCATTTGATACTCCGGCAACCCTCATCCATGGTGATAGCCGGCCCGAAATAATCAATGCCAAGTTGCGAAACAATATTTCTGACCCCGGACAAGAGATGAAACTTCACTTGGCCATCTCTTGCCAATTCGTCATGAAGCTTAGTCAATGGCTTGAAAAAAACCTGGAAAGTGATTGGCATAAAGAGAATTGGCAACTTGTCCCGCAAAACAGTCCGGGCTGGGCGTCTGTCTGTCGGCAATTTATCGAAGCTGAGAAGTTGCATCAGGAAAAAGATCTGAAAGCTTTGGCTGAGTTGCCACTGGCTGAACGGGTGGCCCGCTTTCGTGCCTTGGGCCCACTTAACTTCAGCGGCACCACACTTGATGACGAAGGACGTTTTCTTTTTCTCTTCGCCCTGATTGAAAAAGAGGCGGGGATGGCTAAATTTCGTAAGGGGGATTTTCTCAAATTGGTGCCAATCGGGGCAACAGAATTACAAAGCGGCCTACCGGTTGTTATGGCTCACTATGACGTGCGTAAAGGCCAGGTCGCACTCTATTTTCGCCAACGCCGTAACTTAAGTTTTTCTCAAGCCCTTTCATATTCTCTGGAAGAGGATGGCCAGGATTTTCATTCGGATAAACTTCTTGGAGTTGTACAAACCTGCTTTTCAGATCGGGACCATCATGCCGTTGTCAATCTGCTCGCTGGAAAACTAAATGGCAAACAGCCAAACAGCCAACAGATGTGGCTCTCTAACTGGATCTCATCCGAAGCCGCCCCAGCCTCTTTAAATCAATCTCAGCAGGAGGCTTTAGCTCTACCTTTTCAATACAATTTAAGCCTTATCAGCGGGCCTCCCGGAACCGGCAAAACCAATCTTTTAGGTTGGATTTTGATTGCCCTGATACGCCAGGCCCAGAGCCGCGGTACCGGCCTGCAAATTGCGGTAAGTGCATTAACCCACCAAGCTATTGACCAAGTTCTGCGCAAGGTGGTTAGTATTGTAAATAATTATAATTTAACAGATTTACCCGTCCGCTGCATAAAATGGGGACGTTGGGAGGGAGAAAAATTTGACCCAGAAAACCATACTAAACAAGTCGAAACATTAAACGACGCACAGGATCTTTTCAACTCGCCTTATCAGATTGTTGGGGCAACGGGTTATGGCTTGCACGATCTGATGGCAAAGCGAAGCAACCTTAGCTCTGCTGGTAAGCATAACCCTCGTAACAGTTCTGAAAAACCTTTTGACTGGGTAATCTTTGATGAAGCATCTCAAATGCTTATACCTCAGGCACTGCTGAGTCTGATCTACGGTAAAGGAAACTTTCTTTTTCTCGGCGATGTTAAACAATTGCCTCCGATCATTCGTTCGTCAATTTTCAAAGAAGATCAGACAGCTACAGCATCTAAAAACATTGCGACCACCTCTGAAATAGACGCTGCAATCCGGAACTCCATACTGGAACTCCTTCTGCGACATTATCCTGACCGCAACCGAGAGTTAAATGTAACCTACCGGATGAACCAAAACATTTGCCGGTTTCCCAGCCAGACCTGGTATCATGGTCGTTTACTTCCGGCGGCAGAGAATGTCCACGCCCAGTTATCACTTGCCAAAAAACTCGGCAATAATTTGCTTGATCAAATAATTGACCCGCAAAACCCGGTGGTTCTAGTCGGGATAAACCACTTAAATTGTAGTCAGGAATCACAGCATGAGGCCATCTTAATTACACGCCTGTCCCTACGCCTACTAGATAATTATGCTATTAAACCTGAACAACTAGCGATCATTTCCCCGCATCGAACTCAAAACAATGCCATTGCCAGTAGTTTGCGTGAACTTTTAGGAGCTAAGGTAAACGAACTCCCCGTAATCGATACGGTGGAACGCCTGCAAGGAGCTGAGCGGGATGTGATCATTTTCGGTTTCACCTGCTCTGACCCGGATCTGGTTCTCTCGGAGTTTTTAAACAATCCCAATCGCTTCAATGTCGCCATAACCCGAGCTCGAAAAAAACTGATCGTCATCGGCAGTAAAATCTTCTTTGAGGCAATTGCCCAAACTGAAAAACAACTTCAGGCCAACGCCTGTTTTAAAAACTTTTTTGAGTACTGTTGCAAAAATGATCTGTATTTTGAGTTAGATACGGAAAATCAAACAGATTGCTATTAGACTGTCAAGGATAAAATCGCGGTAGGAATGCCGGTTACCCGGCACCCCCCGCACAGATCCGTACGTGAAGAATTACCTCATACGGCTCCTACCTCAGGTACCTAACGCAAGTGCGATATAGCAGCCTCACGTATTCTGCCAAGCCCGTTCAATGTTTACCCCTGCCTCTGTGGACAGGTCGCAGTCGGTCTTT
>DAOWHJ010000148.1 GCA_030641485.1 Pseudomonadota bacterium | reverse complement strand
TAAAGAGATCATTCTCAATTCGACTTTCAAAGGTTTTGTTAACAAAAGGCAAAACTGCCACTGTCCGCAGATCACCACCAAGCTCCTGGGTCCCGCGTAAACGATAGCCACAACTAGTGAGCAGAAGAGACAGAAGTAACAAAATCAGAACGATAAAATACTTTTTCAATGGTCTTCCTTGATACCTTCGTAAACAGTCCCGGGATGGCTAAGTAAAAATTTCGATATGCGCCCCGCAGGAAGTGCCCTTGGGGTGCAAGATATTGTGGTCTATCCAGATGCGAGACCATACATCTAGTATGTCGAGTGGCTGGACAGACCACAATAACGCAGTAGATCGGACTTTTTACGACGCCATCAAACGACAATATTAACCAGCTTATTTGGAACCACTATAACTTTCCGCAATGATTTCCCAGCGATATATTTTTGGACTTTGGCACTGGCCAGAGCAAGTTTCTCGAGATCATCTTTGGCCATATCACAAGTCACTTGCAAACGCTCCCGCACCTTACCATTAATCTGGACCACAACCAAAGTGGTCTCCTCAACCAACGCATCAACATCAGCGATCGGGACCGGAACATAACTTACGCCACCCTCATTACCCAACTCAAACCAAAGTTCTTCAGAGATATGTGGGACAATCGGAGCTAAAAGCAGGATTACAACCTCCACCGCCTCACGCAGAAGGGCGGCCAGCATCTTATCCGATCGGGCCGCCTCAGGGTCATATTTCTTCAGCTCGTTAACCAATTCCATAACCGCACTGATCGCTGTATTAAAATGCATGCGCTCTTCAATATCGACCCGTACTTTGGTAATTGTCTGATGCGTTTTACGCCGCAGGGCCGCATAGACCTGAGGCACATCCGCTGCGGCTCCAGCAAAGGCTTCAACCTCACTCAAAGCGGGCAGAAGAGCATAAACATAGCGCCAGAGACGGTTCAGAAAACGATACCCACCCTCAACGCCCTGGTCATTCCACTCCAGATCAAGCTCTGGCGGTGAGGCAAAAAGACTGAAGATCCGAGCCGTATCAGCACCATATCTTTTTATAAGAGCATTAGGATCAACGACATTGCCTTTCGACTTTGACATCTTGGCACCATCTTTAATCACCATTCCCTGAGTCAAAAGCCGGGTAAAAGGCTCGGAGAAATCGATATAGCCAAGATCACGCAAAACCTTGGTAAAAAATCGTGAGTAAAGCAGGTGTAAAATAGCATGTTCAATCCCACCGACATAGTGATCTACCGGAAGCCAGCGATTAACCGTATCCTTTTCTAAAGGACCATCGGCAAAACCAGCACAGGCATAACGCATATAGTACCACGATGACTCGACGAAGGTATCCATGGTGTCGGTCTCACGCCGCGCCGGAGCCGCGCAAATTGGACAGGTAGTATTGACAAAACTCTCATGTAAAGCCAGGGGCGACCCCCCCGCCTTACCAAGTTCAACATCCTCGGGCAAACGCACCGGGAGATCCTGCTTCGGCACCGGCACAATACCACACTTATCGCAATAAATTATCGGGATTGGGGCTCCCCAGTATCGCTGGCGTGAAACTCCCCAGTCACGTAAACGGTAGGTGATCGCCTTATTGCCGATCTCATTTTCATTTAAATGAGTTGCAATAGACTCTAACGCTTTAACATTTTCAAGACCGTCAAACTCACCCGAATTAACCAGTCGCCCAGTCCCCGTGTAGGCCTCAGTCATTGTTTCAGGGCCAAACTTTTCACCGTCAGGCTGAATGACAACAATGATTGGCAAATCATACATTCTGGCGAACTCAAAATCGCGCTGATCATGAGCCGGAACGGCCATCACCGCACCGGTTCCGTAACCGGAAAGGACAAAATTAGCCAGGTAGATCGGCATCTTACTGCCAGTCATGGGGTTAACTGCATAGCGACCAGTAAAGACTCCCTCTTTTTCCAACTGAACAACATCACGGTCACTAATCTCTTTGAGCCTCATTTTTTCAACAAATGCGGCGACCGCTTCCTCCTGCCCAGTCCCGGCTGCAAGCTGTGCAGCTAAAGGATGATCTGGGGCCAAGCTCATAAATGTTGCCCCGAACAAAGTATCTTGACGCGTCGTAAAAACCGAGATTTTGACCTCATCAAGACCATCAACATTAAAGTCAATATTAGCCCCGACACTCTTGCCAATCCAGTTCTTCTGCATGGTGATAACCCGTTCGGGCCACCCCCCCTCAAGCTCCTTACAGCCCTCAAGTAACTCTTCAGCATAAGCGGTAATCTTGAAAAACCACTGATTCAGAGCCTTATCTTGAGTCTTCTCTCCACACCGCCAGCAACAACCATTTTCAACTTGCTCATTGGCCAACACCGTCTGGCAATCTTCGCACCAATTAACTTTGGCTTCCTTCTTGTATACCAGACCTTTTTCAAGCATTTCAGTGAAAAAAAGTTGTTCCCAACGATAGTAGTCTGGATCACAGGTTGCCAGTTCACGGTCCCAGTCGTAACTGAACCCCATGCTCTGCAACTGGGTACGCATCTCATCAATATTTTTACGGGTCCAGACAGCCGGATGAACATCGTTCGCTATCGCTGCATTTTCAGCTGGCATCCCGAAAGCATCCCAACCCATAGGGTGAAGCACATCACGACCCAACATCCGCTGGTAACGTGCCATAACATCGCCGATTGAATAGTTGCGAACATGGCCCATATGGATCTTCCCCGAAGGGTATGGGAACATCTCAAGCAGGTAGTATTTATCACCACCTCTACCTGTGGCAAAGGTCTTCTCTTTGAGCCACTGCTCCTGCCACTTTTTCTCTATCACTTCGGGGTTATATTCAGCATCCATATCTATCTTCCTGGCAACAGTGACAAACTATCTGCCGGTACGTTTTTCCATTTTCTCCTGCTCTTCCTTACAGGCAATACATAAGGGAGCTACAGGCCGGGCTTTAAGTCTTTCAACATTAATATCTTCACCACATTCGGCGCAGACACCATAGGTTCCAGCATCTAGCTGCTCTAAAGCCTCATTAATTTTTTTAATCAGGTGAGCTTCGCGGCCACGAATACGAAAGAGAAGACTATGATCGGCATCAACACTAGCGGCATCGACATCATCGTAAAGATCATCCTTATTAGTATGGATATCCCCATTCTTAAGTTGCTCCACCCGGGCCTCAACATCTATCTTCTTCTCCAGCAAAATCTGGCGAAAGTATTCAAACTCTTTACTTTCCATTGCTTAAATCTCCATAGGCTCATATCATCTCAATCGAGACAATCTCAAAAGCATTCAGTCTATTTTGAAAAAAATCAATCACCAACCAAACTTTTTAATCAGAAAAGATTGGCCAGCAAACGTAAAACCGGGGCTTTATACTATAAAGCTGTCATTCAAATCAACTAAAACCGTCCGAGCCCGAAAAAGTCCGCCGATTAGGAATGATTTAACCACCGAGGACAAAGACGTTGTAAACCATCCACCCGGTATAGGCTTGATATAATGCCAAAATTATCAGTAATAAATTGTTAGCACCATGAAGTAGAGGCAGGAACTCTCTTTTTTTCTTACGGCGATTCATGTGGAGGCCGGACAGAAGTCCAAAGAGCAGTAGGGGAAACATTGCCAAAGCCAGCTTACCATGGGGTCCGGTAATCAGAAAACCATGCCACCAGACTCGCACCATAGCCAAACCACCAAACAGCCCGGCAAGCCACAAGCCCAGGGCAATACCCCCCACAGAAACATGGGCTTTCCAATTAAAGGGAATCTTTCGCTGCCAATGCCGTGATTGAAAGCGCTGCACACCCAACCAAAGCACGTAACCTGCCAACAGAGTCGCAAGCACTTGGATTACCGGATGCAGGAGAAGAACGACAGTCATATGATCTCCTGAATTACTCTCATTTAATGTCGTGGACCAAAACAAAATCATTTTTTGCCCGGGTGCCGTGACAACCGATACAACCTGCCGGCTTACCGGCTTTAGCAACTTTTCCATCCGGAGAATATTTGACCCAAAACCAATCGCCGTCATTAGGGTTATAATCTTTAATTTTATACATAACGGTTATGGCTTTGAGTTCGCCAGCCATATTGAAATTTTCTTTCACCTGAATTGCTCCGTACTCTAACGGGGGCGTATTGGCAACCAAGGCTTTATCATTGACATAAACTTTGTGTTTGGGACCATGCGGAGCCCGACCATTCTGCATCCCTTGGTGGTCAGGCCAAAAAGACCACTGTTGGTAAGGTGAATCCTTGGTGATATAACTCCATAGGGCATCCGCATCACTACCCGGCATCTCGGCCACAACCACGGGAACCATAAGTAGGCTAACCAACAACATGACAAAACCGACAAACAAACTCTTTTTCATGGTAAATCTCCTTTTCCAATTGGGCTAGAAGGTGGACTAGAGAAACAATACTGAACCAATACACTACAGTATACAGGTGTTAAGTAAAAAAAGCAACCCACCAAGACTATTTTTTTGTATAGTCAGTTGCTTTAATCGTAGCTAATCAGTATACTATTGTACAGACTAGATAATAATGGTGCCAAAAACGCTTGATGTAAGTGTTTTTGACGACTGCAAAGGAGGGAAAACTTGAAACCATTGTATAGCAAAAGCCAAAAATCTGATGGACAGTTCATTGGTACCAGGAGAATACTTGCGCTTACCGTATATGTTCTTTTTAGCTTTACAGTTGTTAACCTTCCGGCTTTCGCCCAAAGTACAGGGCCTGAGCTATTGGTCGCTCAGGCCCTGTACGCTAACCCCAAATTAAAATCGATTGAGCTTCAGGTTCAGGCCTTACGACATAAAGCTGAGGCGGTCCAAAAATGGATGGATCCGGTTTTTGCAGTTGAGTACAACAATTTCCCCTATGACACCTGGAGCATGGGAGATTCCCCAATGACGGGCTTACAATTCAAGCTACAACAAACCTTTACCTTAGGCGGCAAGAATGAACGACGAGAGGCGGTGGTTCTGGCCGAGACCCGAGCTATGGAATGGTCATTGGCGGAAAAACGCAATCAACTTGCGGGATTAGTCACGAGAACCTACTGGAGTTTGACATTGGTGCGTCAGTTACGCTTAGTCACACTGCGACATACAGAACTTGCGCGACAATTTATTGAGGTCACACGGATTAAATACCAGGTTGGTAAAGCCGGACAACATGATCTCATGCGCCATGAAGTGTTGCACGACAAACTGGTTGACGACCTAGGCGAGTTTGGTTGCCAGGAAAGAGAGTTGTCAGCTGCCCTGAACGCGGCTCTGCACCGCCCTCAAAACACCTACGTTGCCACACCGGAGATGATCTCTACGATTTCACCCGCTCTCAGCTTGCCTGAATGGATCAATTTTGCAAAAAACCAACGTCCAGCACTGAAAGACTTTAAAGCCCGGGCCCAGGCTAAAACCTTAGCTGCAGACAAGACAGCATATGAACGCTGGCCCGACATTACAGTTTGGGCTGGATATCGCATCCGCCGTCAAGCGGGAATGGATGATGGTACTGATCAGATGAGTCTGGGCCTTGCAGTGCCGCTACCCTTGAACTACAGCAGCAGTTTTGCGGCACAAACGGCCATGCATTTATCTGAAGCATCATCCATTAATGAACAAGAAAATGCCTTACTGAATGAAATTCAGTTTGGATTGGAGACGGCCTTGGCGGCCTGGGAGCGGGCCGCCCAAAAAGCCTCAACCTATTCGGAAAAACTCATCCCTCAGGCCCGAAAAACTCTGGACTCAACCTTGGCGGCCTATCAGAGTAATCGTGCAGATTTTGCGTCATTGTATCAGGTTGAGATCCAGCTACTCAATTTCGAGCGGGTCCAACTTATAGCTCAATCACAGACCTGGATTCAGAAATCAATCGTCGAAACCCTGGCCGGGAATCATATCCCTGAATAAAATTAAATAGGGAAGTGCTATGCAGAGAAACAGATGGAAAAATTGGCTGGCAATTAGCATCACCTCGCTTCTGCTTGTGAGCCTAACTTTTACTGGAGCAGCGACGGCACGCAAGATCAAACACTGGGTGGCGCCGATGGATCCGACCTATATCTCAGAAAAACCGGGGAAATCGCCAATGGGCATGAATTTAGTCCCCGTCTATGATGATGGTCAGGAGTCAAACACTGCAGGAACGGTTATGGTCGACCCGGTGATGGTGCAAAATATGGGAGTCCGGGTGGCAGCGGTCGAGCGGGGTCCAATTTCTCGGCACATTCGGACACTTGGCGAAGTCGATGTCGCGGAGAGTGAGATGTCGGTTGTCAATCTCCGTTTTTCAGGTTGGGTCGAACACCTCTATGCCGATGAGACCGGTCAGGAAGTCAAACGTGGGCAATGGCTCTTCTCGATCTATTCTCCGGAATTGGTTTCGGCCCAGAAAGAGTATTTGCTGGCTTATAATGTAAGTGGTCCCGCCGGTGAGTTAACCAAATCGGCAGCCGAACGCTTGCGCCTTTGGGATATTCCGGAATCCGTCCTCAAAAAAATAATAGTCCAACAGAATGTAAACCGAAACCTGGTGGTTATGGCTCCGAGGAGCGGGTATATCCTGCAAAAAAATGTTGTGGCTGGAGCTCGGGTTAAGGCCGGTAAAGATCTCTACCGTATCGGTAATCTGAAAAAGATTTGGGTTACAGCTGAAGTCTATGAATTTGATGCGCCCTGGATAAAGGTAGGTCAGCCCGCGAACATGGAGCTCTCCTTCCAGCGGGGCAAACAATACGCGGGTAAAGTGGAATACATTTATCCGACGCTTAATCGAAAAAGTCGAACCTTGAAAGTGAGGTTGGAATTTAGCAACCCGGGCGTTGGACTAAAACCGGGGATGTTTGCTACGGTGCGTATCGAAGCTCAAAGAAAAGATGAGGTTTTAAAAGTCCCCACGGAAGCCATCATCCACTCGGGAGAACGGCAGATCGTTTTTATTACCAGTGAAATCGGCAAATACCAAGCCCGAGAGATTGTCACCGGGCTGGTTGGCGATGGTCACCAGACCGAAGTACTCTCGGGTCTGTCGCAAGATGACATGGTTGTCACTTCAGGACAATTCTTACTGGATTCTGAAGCTCAGTTACAGGAAGCTGTACAGAAACTGCTGGGTGCAAGACTACAAGTAAAGAGTCCGGCAAAAGCCCAGGTTGAATCGATGTTGCCGGATGCCAAACATAAGCATGGTCAGGATAGCGGGGAGCATTATTTTACCTGTCCCATGCACCCCATGATTGTTCAGGACGGTGCTGGAAGCTGTCCGATTTGCGGCATGGACCTGGTGCCGAAACCAAAACCGTAGGGTGTCTTGAAAAATTGCCTTTTCACCCTGTAGAGGATTGAACTATGATTAAGTGGATCATAGAAAGCAGTGTCCGCAATCGTTTTTTTGTCATTATTGTCACTGCTATTGTGATTGCGGCGGGACTCTGGGCCATGTGGAACACCCCGGTGGATGCCATTCCCGACCTCTCCGATGTTCAGGTGATTATTTTCACCGAATATCCGGGTCAAGCCCCGCAGGTAGTTGAAGATCAGGTCACCTATCCCTTAACGACGGCAATGCTCTCGGTGCCTTTTGCCAAGACCGTGCGTGGCTATTCGTTTTTCGGTTTTTCGCTGACCTACATCATTTTTGAGGACGGAACCAATCTCTACTGGGCCCGCTCACGGGTTTTGGAATATCTGAATTTTGTTCAGGGACGTTTGCCGTCGGGCGTCACCCCGCAACTCGGCCCTGATGCCACCGGTGTTGGTTGGGTCTACATGTACGCCCTGACTTCAGATCGGCATGACCTGCAGCAACTTCGTTCAATCCAAGACTGGTACCTGCGTTATGAGTTGATGGCGCTCTCCGGGGTCGCGGAGGTTGCCAGTGCCGGAGGATATGTTAAACAGTATCAAGTCGAAGTCGACCCAGAAAAACTCAGGGCCTACGGGCTCTCTCTACAACACGTCAACATGGCGATTAAGCGGTCGAACATGGATGTTGGCGGACGTCTGTTGGAGATGGGTGAGACCGAGTTTATGATCCGAGGAAGAGGCTATATAAGCTCGATTGAAGATTTAGAGTTGATCCCGGTCGGCATTGATAGCGATACGCATACACCGATCCTGCTTGCTCAAATTGCCAACATTCAGATCGGACCGGAAATCCGTCGCGGTATCATCGAAATGAATGGTGAGGGTGAAGCCGTGGCAGGTATCATCATTGTTCGTTTTGGAGAAAATGCCCTCGAAGTTATTAAGCGGGTCAAAGTCCGGCTGGAGGAACTCAAGCAAGGCTTGCCCGCAGGGGTTGAGATTCATACCGCCTACGATCGCTCCAACCTGATTTTGCGGGCCATCGATACGTTGAAAAACAAACTGACCGAGGAGCTGATTGTTGTCGCCTTGATCATTATGGTTTTTCTCCTCCACTTTCGTTCGGCTTTTGTCGCAATTTTCACGCTTCCGGTTGGTATTCTTATTAGTTTTCTCATCATGCGCCTGCTCGGCATGAGTGCCAATATAATGTCTCTGGGTGGTATCGCCATCGCTATCGGGGTTATGGTCGATGCTTCAGTAGTCATGGTTGAGAATCTCCATAAACATAAAGAGCGAGACCACGGGTTGTCACAACTTGAAGTGGTTATCCTAGCGGCCCAGGAGGTTGGGCCGGCCTTGTTCTTTTCTCTTTTGATTGTAACCGTAAGCTTTCTTCCGGTTTTCACGTTGCAACAACAGGAGGGCCGGCTGTTTACGCCCTTGGCCTATACCAAGACTTTTGCGATGGGAGCCTCGGCAATCCTGGCAATCACGATTGTTCCGGTCTTGATGTACTTCTTTGTTCGTGGCAAGGTGATCAGCGAAAAACGAAATCCGCTCAGCCGATTCTTTATCTGGATTTACCGGCCGCTGGTTCGCTCGGTTTTGCGTTTTCCGATCTCGACGGTTCTGATCGCCATAGCCATAACCGTGGCGACCTGGTTTCCCTTCTCGAATATGGGGAGTGAATTTATGCCACCTTTAAACGAGGGCGACCTACTCTACATGCCGACCACCCTCCCGGGTATCTCGATCACCAAAGCCAAAGAGCTTTTACAGCAGACCGACAAGATCATCATTAAACACCCCCAGGTTGAGCATGTTTTAGGAAAGATCGGACGCGCCGAAACAGCGACGGATCCGGCTCCTCTATCGATGATTGAAACCACGATCATTCTCAAGCCCAAAGCCACCTGGCCTAAAGGTAAGGTGATTGAAGATATCATTAAAGAACTCGACAAAATGGTTCAATTTCCGGGTTTGACCAATGCCTGGACGATGCCGATTAAAACCCGCATTGATATGCTGGCAACCGGCATCAAAACCCCGGTCGGGATCAAACTGATGGGGCCGGATCTGGCCAAGTTGTCCGTAATTGGTGAAAAAATCGAGGCCCTGGTCAGTCAACTACCAGACACCCTGTCGGCCTATTCAGAGAGAGTTGTGGGGGGTAATTTTATCGATGTGAATATTCGCCGGGGTGATGCGGCCCGTTTTGGTCTGACCGTTGGCGATGTTCAGGATGTCATCAAAAGTGCTATTGGGGGTATGAACGTCAGTTTTACGGTTGAGGGCTTAGAACGTTATCCGATTAATCTGCGCTATCCGCGCGAGTTACGTTCTGACCTGGAATCCTTAAAGCACGTCGCGGTGCCGACACCGATGGGGCACGCGGTACCACTGATCCAGGTAGCCGACATCACGATCAGTAAGGGGGCTATGGCGATCAAAAGCGAAAATGCTCGCCGCACGGCCTGGATTTATGTCGATCTCAAGACCTCCGATGTCGGAGGCTATGTCAAGCGCGCCCAACAGGCGGTTGCCGAACAAATCGAATTGCCGCCCGGAGTTTCCATCGTCTGGTCCGGACAATTTGAGTACATGGAACGCGCCAACCAGCGCTTGCTGATTGTCGTGCCGCTAACTTTGGCGATTATCTTTCTCTTGCTCTACATCCATTTTCGCAATCTGGCTGAAAGCCTGATCGTCATGCTGACCCTGCCGTTCGCTCTGGTTGGTGGGGTTTGGCTTTTGGTGTTTTTCGAATATAATCTTTCGGTGGCGGTGGCGGTGGGTTTTATCGCCCTAGCTGGGCTTGCGGCCGAGACCGGCATTGTCATGCTGGTTTATCTTGATGGGACTTATGAGCGCTGGAAATCTGCCGGTCGCCTGCAATCACTGGACGACCTCAAGGCGGTTATTGTTGAGGGGGCGGTGGATCGAGTGCGGCCCAAGCTCATGACTGTGGCGACCACAACCCTTGGCCTTTTACCAATCATGTTCGGAACCGAAACCGGAACCCGAGTCATGAAACGCATTGCTGCACCCATGGTTGGAGGACTCGTCAGTTCGACCATCCTAACCTTGGTAATTCTGCCGGCGGTTTACCTGATCTGGAAACGCTGGACCGATCGCCACGAACTGGTTTCGCCAACTATTCCAACACTGAGCCAACATAAGAATAAACTGTCCGCCCAATTAAGAGGGTCTCGCAGACTTAGATCACGAGAGGGCGGCATAGATAGCTGAAGTTATCTCAGTTATTTCAGCCTCGGTTGCGATAAACGGCGGCATAGTGTAGCAGAGATGGGCAAATGGACGTAACCAGACTCCCCGTTCAACCAGTCTCTCCTGAACCCTCCGGACATCAACCGGGTCTTTAGTTTCAACGACCCCAATTGCTCCTAGAACCCGAACATCTTTAACTGCTGGCAATTCACGACAAGGCTCAAGGCCTGATTGCAGCAGACTTTCAATTTTAGTGACCGAACTTTGCCAGGCTGATTGCTCCAATAAATCGATACTCGCAAGCGCCACAGAACAAGCCAGAGGGCTGGCCATAAAAGTAGGCCCGTGCATCAAAACCCCAGGACTATTTTGCGAAATCACCTCACTCACAAAACCTTTACACAGAGTTGCCGCAAAACTCATATAACCCCCGGTCAAAGCCTTACCCAGGCAAAGAATATCCGGGGTTATATGGGCGTGATTACAAGCAAAAAGTTCACCGGTACGACCAAAACCGGTGGCAATTTCATCGGCAATCAAGAGAACATCAAACTCGTTACACAATTCCCTCACTTTAAGCAGGTACCGAGAATGATAAAAGCGCATCCCCCCGGCCCCCTGGACAATCGGCTCGATAATAACCGCTGCCAGCTCCTGGTGATGGTTCTTAATCAGTTCGGCAATCTCAGCACAATCGTTCTCATCCCAAGCCTCGGCAAAAGAAATTTGCGGAGCTTGAGCGAAAATCTGCGGCATCACCATATCACTGAAAAGATGGTGCATCCCATTATCCGGATCACAAACCGACATGGCTCCAAATGTATCCCCATGATAACCTTGGCGCAGAGTCAGGATTCGCTTTTTTTGAGAACGACCTAGTGAAACCCAGTACTGCAGCGCCATCTTGAGCGCCACTTCAACTGCCACTGACCCTGAATCGGTGAAGAAGACCTTTTCAAGTCCAGGCGGGGTGATGGCAAGAAGTTTTTCGGCCAACAAAACTGCAGGTTCATGGGTCAGACCGCCAAACATGACATG
>DAOWHJ010000024.1 GCA_030641485.1 Pseudomonadota bacterium | reverse complement strand
TTCGAGATCATGCTTCCCGATTCCACCGGACCTCTACAGGCATCCCAGGCTCATATTATTCAGCTATTGAAAAATATTCTACTCAATAGTCAGGAAGCGATGCTCGATGGTGGAACCATAACCATTACTGCCAGTAACTGTCTTGATGGTTCAAAAGAACACTCCAGCCTGACGACGGGTGCCTACCTAAAGATCTCGGTGCGAGATCAAGGCGAAGGGATTTCGGCAGAAAATTATCCGAAAATCTTCGATCCCTATTTTTCCACCAAACCGATGGGCGTGCAAAAAGGGATGGGGCTGGGCTTGTCAATATGTCATTCCATTATCAAAAAACATCAAGGTCATCTAGAAATAAAATCGGTTCCTGGTCAGGGTACCGTGGTTGATATTTATCTGTCACAGAATCAAAGGGGTAGCCGGACATCTCGGTGAATAAAGTATTTTGGAGGGAAATCGAAATGATTAAAAAAAGAGTTATTTATGCGATTGTTTTGTTGCTACTTACATTTTCAATAGCAGCGGCATCAGATGATACCCCATTTGTCAAAAAAACCGCTACAATTGAGACGTTGAAACAGTTACAGGCGGGTGGTTTGGTTCTTTATATGCGGCATGGCCCAACCGATACTTCACGTCCGGATCGAGTGCCTCGGGTTGATCTTAATGATTGTTCGACCCAGAGACCGCTTACCGAAGCGGGGCGAGCTGAGTCTGCGGCGGTGGGGAAAGCTTTGCGGCAAGCCAAGATTCCGATTGGCGAGGTTCAAGCCAGCCCGATGTGTAGAACCAAACAATCTGCAATTGCGGCCTTTGACCAAAATCCTGAAATAAACCAGGGTCTGATGTACACCTCCAACCTGACCAGCCAGGAGAAGGTGCCTAAAATTAAAACCCTGCGTCGGCTTCTCTCAACTCCAGTAGCGGCCGGAACTAATCTGGTGTTGGTCGCTCATGCTCCTAATCTGATGGATGTTATGGGTTATTTCGTTAAACCGGAAACCACAGTTGTGGTCTTTAAGCCGTTAGGTAAACAGGGTTTTGAATATTTAGGCTCAATTGAGCCACAACAGTGGAAAGGACTTCTTGAAGAGTTAGGACAATAACTAATGGCACTTCACGATAGATCTGAACATGTTTTGCCAGATAAACCGAAACAGACCATTCTTTGGCTCTTTCTTCTGCCGATAGTCATGGTTGCTCTGATCGCGGCCCTGATTAACCTTTGGTCGTTAAATACACTTAATAACCGAAACCATATCCGCGCTGAAATTACTCAGCAGTATTTTGTACTATTGCTTGAGACGGCACAATTAGGTCAAGAGATGGCCGACATTCACCTTCTGGCAACTGACGCTTTGAGCAAAGCTGTCGAAGGAGTAGTTGACGAGGGAGGGCTTTATCGAATCCATTCCAGATTGGTTGATGCTTTAGCTGATCTTGGGGAGAAAACCAGACTTTTGTCTGTAAAGCCGGAAGTTGTAAGCTGGGTTCATGATGATGCCCAAATCATGGTTGATGATTTTGCCAGTTATCGAAATTTTATGATTATGGCCACCGATATTGCGGCGATTGATCCGCAAACGGCAAAACTTCATATCGATAAGGCGCGGGATCTTTTTATGGATATGGTTAAACGTCGTCAGGCTATTTCTGCAATCCTGACCGAAAATGCCCAGCAACAAAATCGGGTCAGTGAGCACTCTACGTCTAAGATTTTTAATCAGGTTATGGGAGTTAGCGGATCAGGTTTGCTGGTCATGTTGCTGGTCTCGATTTTTCTGTCTCAGGTGTTGAGCCGATGGATGAGCTGGATTGCTAACGCCCTCCAGCTTCTGGCACAAACCACGAAGACAGTAAAAATCTTACCTGAGATGGAACGGATGCAAAAAAAGGGGATTGGTGAATTTAAAAAGATGGCTGGGGCAATACTTGCTTTTCGCCAAGCGATTCAAGAGCGTTACGCTGCGGAAACTGAACTTAAAGCTTATAAAGATAGTCTCGAAGAGTTGGTGACCGAGCGTACCTTGGACTTGGCCAC
>DAOWHJ010000025.1 GCA_030641485.1 Pseudomonadota bacterium | reverse complement strand
CTCCTTATCCAAAAATCATTTGCTGAATATTGGCAAACTGGGGGCTTTCCAGAGGTTGTGGGTCTTAGCCGGTCACTGCGAATCAAAATTCATCAAGAATACTTTAACGCTATGTTGTTCCGCGACCTTATTGAACGCCATGATATTCCCCACCCCAAAGCAGTGATTGATTTGGCTCATCGGCTAGTTGACAATATCGCCTCGCTTTATTCTATCAACAACCTTACTGGCTATCTCAAGTCCTTAGGTCATAAAGCCCCAAAACCTGCTGTATCTAACTATCTTACCTGGTTCGAAGATGCTTTTTTTCTTTTTACCGTTCGCATATTTGATGCATCCCTGACACGGGCCAACAGCAACCCAAAGAAAATTTATTGTGTTGATCATGCCTTGGTTACTTCTGTAAGTTCTGGTATTTTGGTTAATACTGGGCACCTTCTTGAGAACCTGGTTTTCACGGCATTACGCAAACTCACTCCTGACATTTTCTATTATAAAACTAAGGGTGGTAGAGAGGTGGACTTCATAGCCCAAACGGAAGATCGGTCCCGCTTACTAATTCAGGTTTGTGAATCCATGGCTAACCCTCAAACCCGCAAACGGGAAATCACCGCTCTGGCTGAGGCTATGAGTGAATTAAAAATAACTTGCGCGACAATCGTCACCCGAACCGATGATGAACAATTAGAGGTTGAACCAGGAATAATTGATATTGTTCCCGCATATCGTTTTTTACTGAACCTGCCGGAGAAAATATAATTTTCCTAACCGGATAACAATATCAATAACTTATTCAACCATATAGACACCAATACAAATTAAGAATACTCCCGACAAGATTCAACACTACGTTGCAATGAGCAGAGCCCGTGGACTACTGTGTGTGATTTGGGATATGTAATTGAACATCGGTAAAGACAGTAAATAATTTTAGGCAGAACATTTTTTGTCTTTTTAAAACCCGTTATCGAACGCAAGTACTTGCGCTTGGTCGCGGGTTTTGTTATTTAGGGTGCAAATATTATAGAAATTTTGCAGAGGTTTATTGACAATGTTTGACCGACTGTTTATCCACACCCCATTCCATTTTTTTGACGAAGCTATTGAAAATCTGGCAAAACTTAATCTCGCCCCGGAAATTTATTTTTCAGCTCAACATTTAGATGCACTCGCGGTTGACCGCAAACCCCTTGAGCGCGCTGTCGCCCGTCTTCAGGAGTACGACCTGCCGTGCTCATTTCACGGCCCATTTCTGGATCTCTCTCCGGCCGCTTTTGACCCTGCAATTGCGACTGTTACTAAAGACCGATTTTTGACTCTTTTTGACCTCGCCAAAACCTTAAAACCGCAAGTCATGGTACTTCATTCGGGCTATGAACGCTGGCGTTTCAACCAGAATGTTAACTTATGGCTAGAGAATAGTATTACTTTCTGGCGACCTTTGGTCAAAATGGTTGAGGAGTTGGGCAGTGCTATTGCTGTGGAAAACATCTTTGAGACCACCCCGGGAGGTTTAAGGATGTTGTTTGACGAAATTGCCTCACCGGCATTCGGAGGCTGCTTTGATGTCGGCCACTGGAATCTTTTTGCCAAAATGGACTTAAGTGAATGGCTGGGCCTTTTAAAGAATCATATTATTGCTTTTCACCTCCATGATAACCGAGGTCGTTTTGATGATCATCTGGTGCCTGGTGATGGTCTTATAGATTTTTCTGCCCTCAAATATTTGATTGATAGTTATTCGATAAAAGCTCAAGTTCACACTTTTGAATTGCATCAACGCTCTGAGCTTGCGCGCGGGGTCAATTGGTTTAAACAAAATGGTTTCTTGAGAAATAATCAATCTGAATAATTAATGGCGTTTTATGACGGGAGTGGGGACATTGCTGAGAGAGGGCGCTTCCCAGCCCGAACGGAGCTGTGTCCCCACTCCAAGAGGGCGAAGCAAAGTTCCCAAACCAGTAACACACATAATAAGGCAAAGCTAAACCAATGAAATTTGACTTCGAGTTACTAAATGGCGTGGAAAAGCCGGGTCGATACTTAAACCGTGAAGTAAACTCGGTTTATAAAGATGTAACTGACACAACCTTGCACATGGCTTTAGCCTTTCCGGACCTCTATGAACTCGGGATGTCCAATTACGGATTTTTGCTCCTTTATCAGCTCATCAACCGGGAGGCAGATTTTTATTGTGAGCGGGTTTTTACACCGGCCGATGATTTTTCTGAAAATCTTAAAGATAAAAATTGTCCACTTTTTACCCTGGAAACCTCTACGGCTCTCAAAGATTTAGACCTCTTGGGCTTCTCACTTTCCTACGAGATGGCTTACACTAATGTTTTAATGATGCTGGAGCTTGCCGACATTCCCTTCGCGGCCGTTGACCGCGATGAAGATTTTCCCTTGCTTATTGCCGGGGGGCCAAGCATGGTTAATCCAGAACCGATAGCCCCACTATTTGATGCAATTTTAATTGGTGATGGTGAAGAGGCTATTATTGAGATTGGCAGAATAGTTTTGGCGAATAAAAGGGGAGGGGGGACACGCTCCGAACTACTCTTACAATTGGCTGAGATTGATGGGGTCTATATACCATCTTTTTTTCATGCTGAAAACAGTGGGTTGACCTCTTTTGCGACACCTTTGCAAGAGAACTACCAATCGGTTCAGCGCCGGATTTTTTCTGACCTTAATAAAATTCCCTTACCAACAACCCCACCGGTGCCGCTGATTCAAGCGGTACACGATCGCCTAGCTCTGGAAATCTCGCGCGGATGCAGTCGCGGCTGTCGCTTTTGCCAGGCCGGGATGATCTACCGGCCGGTTCGTGAACAATCACCTGAAGCCCTTATTGCCGGGGTCGTAGCTGGAGCTCAGGCAACCGGAATGGATGAGGTCTCACTCCTTTCACTGAGTGTCGGCGATTACTCTGAATTACTTGAATTAGTTAAGGGAGTGCGGCTTACCTGTCCTGCGCTTAACCTCTCTTTACCCTCAGTCCGGGCCGGGGTTTTGACAGATGATCTCTTGGTGGCATTAAAGAAGAGTCGCCAGGGAGGTTTTACAATTGCCCCTGAAGCCGGGACGCAACGGCTGCGCGATGTTATTAATAAGGGATTAAGTGAAGCTGACATTCTCGATACAATCGAAAAACTTTTCGCCCAGGGTTGGGATCTGATTAAACTCTATTTTATGATCGGCCTGCCTAGTGAAAATGACGCTGACATTGAAGGTATTGTTGAACTCTGCGGCAAAGCTTTACGGCGCGCTCAAAGTAAACGTCAACGACTTAATGTTTCAGTTTCGACTTTTGTACCAAAGCCCCACACTCCGTTCCAGTGGGAGTGTCAAATTGACTTGAATGAAACTATCCGACGACAGGATATCATTCGCCACGGGCTGAAAAAAATTGCTTCACCAAAGCGAATTAATTTCAAGTGGCATGATGGTCGCGTCAGCCTGCTTGAAGGAATCTTCAGTCGTGGCGGACGTTACCTCTGGCCGGTTTTGCTTAAGGCGCGAAGTTTGGGTTGCTCATTCGATGCCTGGAGTGATCGTTTCAATTATAAAAACTGGCAACAGGCCTTTACCGAATCAGGTTTTGATCTTGACAATCTGGTTGCCACTGATTTCTCTGAAATCACCTCTCTGCCCTGGAGCCATATTGATTGTCGGGTCAGCGAAAAGTTTCTTCGTCGTGAACGAAACAAAGCCTTACATGAGGAGACCACTGCCGACTGTCGTTTTGCCGAATGCCATGGCTGCGGGGTCTGTCAACCCAAAGAAAATCTTAAGAATCTAAAAGCTGTGGCTTTGTCGAAGTTACCGCAGCCGCTATCCGGAGCTCCACTGAAACAACAAATCTTAAATGGTGATCAACCACGTCAGTGGCGTTATCAACTTTCGTTCTCAAGGGGGCGGCGATTATCCTATCTTTCGCACCTTGAAAATGTAGCCTTAATTATTCGTGGGTTGAGACGGCTTGAGATACCTTTGGCCTTCTCTCAGGGCTTTCATCCTCACCCCAAGGTATCTTTTTCCCACGCGCTACCGGTAGGCCTGGCCAGCGAACACGAGGTGATGGAATTTCGGACCCAGTCCCCGATTGATCTTAGTTCATTAGCCGGTGACTGGATCAAAGTAATGCCTAAAGAGCTTAAATTTAAAGAAGTTTTTGAACTGAATGGCCGTGCCGCAGCCCTTGACCGACGACTCAAGGGGTGTCGCTACCGGGTTGAAATTTCAGATGACAATAGTTCGGACTGGTCGAATCTGCTCCTAGAGGTTGAAACCTGTGCCCGGCAGGTGATTGCCGAAGACAAATCTCTGATTGTAAAGCGGGTTAAAAAGGGTAAAGTGCGTGAGTTGAACCTTGCCCCACATCTTAAAATGGTTGAAAAAACTCAAGCTGGTGAGTTACTGCTGGAAGTTTGTGTTTTAGATGGACGTAACCCCAATATTTTTGATATAATAGCTGCTCTCGCTGGTCTGGAACAGAGACCTGATGGGGGAATTGTTATAACTAAAGTTGAAAGTTTGATAGTATCTTGATGCGAACTGCGTTGTCCGCACATATGCATGTAACTAAGGAATTTTTATGGCAGCTGAACTGATTATTAATGTAACCGAGGGTGAGGTGCGGGTGGCCTTGCTCGAGAATGGTACCTTAGCTGAAATATTTTACGAACGAGATCATGGCCTTGGGATAGTGGGCAATATCTATAATGGCCGAGTGGTTAAGGTTCTGCCCGGAATGGATGCTGCCTTTGTCGATATTGGCCTTGATAAGGCGGCTTTTCTCTATGTTGCAGATGTACTTAGCGCAGAAGACCAGGCACCATTTCTGCCTGCCAATGAAACGACGGCGGTTGATGAAGAGTTTGTTATTGTCAAAAATGAACTTGATGAAGCCGTGCCGGCCCCGCAAATCAATGATTTGCTCAAAGAGGGACAGGAGATTCTGGTTCAGGTTTCGCGAGAGCCGATTGGCACTAAAGGGGCCCGCGTCACCACCTATAATTCTCTACCGGGCCGTTATTTGGTACTCTTGCCAACGGTTGATCATGTCGGAATCTCACGTAAAATTGAGGATGACGTTGAACGCCAGCGCTTGAAAGAGTTGGTTACTGCAATCAAGCCTGAAGGGATGGGTCTGATTGTGCGTACCGTCAGTGAAGGTCGAAAAGAGGTTGATTTACAACACGATCTTGAATTTTTAGTTAAACTCTGGGAAAACATAAACCAGAAGAAAGAGAAAACCAAATCTCTTAATCTAGTTTACCAGGATTTAAGGTTGGTGCAACGTATCATCCGCGACCTTTACTCCGATGAAATTGATCGGGTGGTTATTGATTCGGATGAGTGTTACCATGACTTAAGAGATTTTATCGCAAATTATTTCCCCGGTCTTGTCTGTGAGATTGAGCGTTACACCGGAATTCAACCAATTTTTCAGGCTTATGATATCGAAATTGAGGTTAACAAAGCTTTAGAACAGAAGATCTGGCTCAAATCTGGTGGTTATATTGTGGTCGAATCAACCGAGGCCTTAACTGCAATCGATGTCAATACCGGGCGTTTTGTGGGCAAGAAAAACCTTGAAGACACAATTCTTAAAACCAACCTTGAAGCCGCTAAAGAGATTGCTTTTCAGCTCCGTCTGAGAAATATCGGCGGTATCATAATTATCGATTTTATCGATATGGAGAAAAAAAATCATCGCGAACGAGTCAATGTGGCCTTAGAAGAGGCCTTGAAACGTGACAAGGCCAAGTCGAATGTTCTCAAAATTTCAGAACTTGGTCTGGTTGAGATGACCCGAGAGCGGGTCCGCAACAGCATTGCCAGAATGTTGTGTGATCCCTGCCCGCACTGTGAAGGGCGCGGGATTGTCAAATCGAAAGCAACCGTCACTTTCGAGATTGTCAGGGAGTTGAAAAGTTTTGGCTACGACCTTGAGGTGAAAGAGCTTATTGTTATGATTAACCCTGAGTTGTTGGATTATATTTATGACAACGAAAGCCTCTCTCTGGATAACCTTGAGTATGCGATGCGCAAAAAAATCACTTTAAAGATGATTGATCACTTCCAATGGGAAGAGTACGAAGTCATTGCTAAAACCTAATGACTTCATTAAGAGTCACGAAATGCTTGAAAAAACGGAGCAGTTGTGAGTCGCGAAAGAATTGACCTTCTTT
>DAOWHJ010000028.1 GCA_030641485.1 Pseudomonadota bacterium | reverse complement strand
AGGGTTGCTCTCCATGCCAGCAAACAACGTCCTCCAAACCTTCACGTTTAAGCTTTGCCAAAAATTCTTTTTTCTGGGATTCAAGACTACCGTCACCAATAATATGCATAACAAAAGCTACCCCATCACGCCGCAGAGCGCTGGCAACTTTCAGAAGCCGCAAAGGCTGTTTTTGTCGATCCAAACGTCCGATAAAAAGCAGAGTTAAAACCTTTTCTTGCCTTTCACAAGCCCTTTCCAAACTTGGAGATTGGGCTAATGGTGTAAAAGAGAGACTGTCAATACTACCATGGATAACTTTAAATTTTGCCGGATTGACATAGGGGTAGAGTTCCACAATCTCAGCCCCCAGTTGTGGGTACTCAAGATTATAACTATCAATCAGATGATCATAACGTGGCGGCATGGTGAAAGGATAACCAGTCTGCCTGCCATCAGAAAAATAGTCAAAACAGTGAAACTGAGCGACTACTTTAAGGTAAGGAAAGTGCTCTTTTAACTTAGGCAGAGCATTAAAAGCAACCTCACTATTCATAATATGGAGGATGTCAATCTGATAGCGAGTAATAAAATCGAGGAGGAAGCTTGTCACTTCAGCCAAGCTTGAACAGCCCAAAGCCGGAAGATCAAAAACCCCGGCCGCATAATCAGCAATTTTTGGAAGCCAATTATTATGATTAGAGAGGGTAGTAACAAAATATTTTTCGCACCATTCCTCCTCAAGCTCACGGAACCAGTCAACCGTCATAGTGTCAGCACCACCGGTAATTAACCACGGAGAAGCGTAAAGAATACGTAATTTTTTCTTGTCCGAGCTCCTCTTAACAACCTCTACAGGCTGAGCCCTGACCTTTGCCAAAATTTCAGCTGGTAAAATGCTTTGCAGGGTGTAGCGCCCCTTAATATAACCGGACAAATACTCTTTGTCACCTTGAAGGTGATACTCCTCAGGAAAATAGACCCGAACTCCGGCTGTTTTATTATAAAGAAAAAAATTCCTGAAATGACTTGAAACTGTAACAATTAATGGCTTTTGTGAAACTTTAGTCCACTCTTTAAGCGCGGGTAATAGCTCCCAGGGTACAAAGGAGACCTTCAACAAATCAAGCCAAACCACTTTTTCCCGCTTTGCCTGCGGCAGTGGCAAAAGATTGCACAATGAGCCAGTTACCTGCCAATATTGATGTAAACGGCGCTCAAGTTGCGCCTTGTGGTTGACCATGGCTCCTAAATACAAAACTCGGATTTGCTCTCTACCGGAATCTAAACCAAGTTCAAACCCAGATCCGGATTGCACTGAGGATAAATAACCTTTGAAAATCCGTCCACTGACCTGGCAACCTTTGTAGCCGTGCCGCAACAGGTTAACATAAAACTCCCACGCCAGACACTCGTTCTGCATGGCTTCACTGTATCCTTCAAGTTTAGTTGCGGTCGAACGGGGAAAAATAAGTGGACGAAAACGATCTCTATCTAAGGCTTCAAGAAGTGGCAGTGAGACCTGGTCATCACTATCAGACTGTAAAGAGTCATTTAAACTCTGAATAAAAAAGTGTGGCGGTGATGCCTCAAGCTTAAGCAAAGACTCCTCAAGAAAGGTCGGTGCCAATTCATCTGTACAGTTAAGTGCGACAATATATTTACCTTGAGACTGTTTAAGGGCCTGGTTAAAAAGTTTCCCCCAAGAACCAGATGGACAATCAACCGGAAAACTGCTTGCCAGGATATGCCAACTGGCAATTTTTTCCTTACCCAAGCGGGCCAGCAAAAGCTCTGTACGTTTCTGATCGCTCGCGAAAAGCAAAAAATAGACTTCAAACTCAGACCAGGTCTGCTGTTTCAGCTGATCACAAAAAAGTTTAACTTGCACCGCATCTTTATCGCAAAGAACTAACAAACTCAACAGTGGTGCAGTAGCTTCACCCCAAACTGTTTGCTCAAACTGATGCCTCGCAAACAGACGTTGATAGCAAACTTTAAGGCGCTCATTGAAAACTGATTTCAACGTGGCTGGATCTCGCAAACTTTGTAACCTTTTACGCCAAACCCGTAATCGGACCCGCCAAGTATTCGGCAGTAACAATCGCAACAGCTCTCGCAGGTTAGAGCTTCTATCGTGCCCACGCCGTACCTTACCAAGCAGGGTAAAGAGCCGAAATCTTTTTGAATTTACAACCGTCTCATATTGCTGGCGATACCATTCACGGTTCTGCCAAATTTCATGCTGAAGCTGCTCAGCTTGAGCGAGTTCCTGGTCGCGCTCCCGCATTTTGCATAAAAAATCTTGGTTTTGCTTCTGCAATAATTCGCTTTGACTCTGCCAGGCCACACTCTGCTCAAGGTGAAATTTTTTCGCTTTGAGCAAGGTCTGTATATGAGAAAGTTGCTCTTCGACCTGGAACGTAAGGCCTTCCACAAAACTCTGCTCATTAAGCCGCCGACTGCTACTTTCTAAAAGTGCCGCAAACTGCTCTTGGCCAAGCTCACTAGGCGTACAAAAACCTTTATCTTGGAAACGAAAACAGAGGATCGAAAAAAGCAGAGTCTCAAGATTAAGCCGGTAGTATTTCGCTAAAAGTTCACAGAAAACCTGAAAATCCCACTGCCGACCAAGCCCTTCTGTTTCAACGGCTGCGGCCAAAACCCAAGCAACTTCCAGTAAAAAATCGGCCTCTTTATCAAGTTTTCTCTCCCCCAGAGTATTATCGCTATGCTGGCGATAGGCAAGCAGATCCTGCTGACAAAAAACTCCAGGACAACAAATTAGAGAGCGCACCAAAAAGTCAAGATCATTAACATAGCGCAAGTCACGAAAATGACCAATCTCAAAGATCAAACGCCGCCGGAAAAAGAAGTTAGATGATGTACATATAAAGTTATCACGGAGCAAGCTTAAAAGGAGATCACCACTTTTATGAAAATCGGCTTCTGCCTCTTTAAGCCAAACACATTCCGGGGCTTCCTTTGCAAGCGCAATCCCATCAGCATCAACTAGGGAAACCCGCGAACACGCCAACATTGTTTCAGGGCGACTCTCCAACAGGTCAACCAAAGTTTCAAGACGCTTGGGCTTAAAGAAGTCATCCGAATTTAAGATAGCAATATAACGACCTCGACTTAAGCTTAACCCCCGATTGATGGCTGCCGCAGTACCCCGATTCTCCTGACGAACCAGCTTAAGACGCTCATCCGCAAATGTGGATACGATCTCTGCCGTCCGATCTTTAGAGCCATCATCAACCACAATCAACTCAAAGTCAGTCAGCGACTGGCTCAGAACACTCTCCAAAGTCGCAACAATCCAGCGCTCATGATTATAAGCCGGAATGATGACACTGACCAGTGGTGTTGGTGTCATTTCAGCTAACTCTTGGTTATCAACTCTTTGGGTCAATTTGGTTAACCATCAACTTTTTTCTTAAGCCAAAATGAAGAGCCCTCTTTACCGATACCTTTTAACTCTGGCGCATCCCATAATCTTTGAAAATTGGCGAGCAGATCGGTACACCAAGAGATATAGGTGTTGGGCAAGACCACCTCAAAACTCTCCTGACCATAAAGCAGCATTCCGCCCAGAACATACTGCTCCGAATACATACGTTTGGCCCACTCATCCGGATAATCGAAGGGCCAGAATATATCGTGTAAATGAATATAGATATTACGTTTCAAGCGCGGAATAATATCGAAAAAAAGCACCTCATTGTCTGAGTTCTGCAGAACCCTATGCGAACCATCAAAAAAGAGAATGTCATTTTCTGAAAGTTGGTCAAACAGCGACAGGTCACACTCCTCTAAAGGCTTACGCACCACCTCATCGCAAAGCTCATCAATCTCCGCTCTTGGCATTGGATCGATTGAGATTATCCGGGTTTCAGGACTATTTAGAGCTTTGGCTTTAGCCACAATTCTGGTTGAATGACCGGAACCCACCTCGAGATAAATCTTCGGTTTCAAGGTTGACACCAGACCAAAAAGGGCAATCGCATCAATTGCCGGGAAAAAACCGTTATTCCAGACCGGCTCTTTCGGCGAGGTTGCGGACGCAGAGGAGAGCGGAATTGTTAAAAATTGATCCGTAAAGGCGGTAAACTCTTGTAAACATTTTTCATAAGCAGCACTTTTTTCTGCAAACAGAGACTTAAAACCGGCATGCAAAGGCTCAATGCCACCATAACGTCGGCACATATTATGACGATAGTAGTCATCAATCTCAACCCGGCTGATATTTCCCATAAATTTTCTCCATTTTTGGGTTCAGAGTTTAGAGCTCATCGGAATCAATTGCTTTCTTGCTGATTTAACCAGCGTTAGTATAGCTCTGAAGTTCACCCAAACTCAGAGGTTGCGGCTGATAGCGACGTTCAAGATAGTCGTAAAAAGGTTTTATGTCCCGACTAGGGTGGTACAACTCAGGATAGTAGACAAAAAGATTTTCCGGGCAACTGTTAAGAAACAGATCTTTCCAGGGGGCCGGCAACGTTAACAGAACGGTTGCGTTCAAGTTCTCAACCGCAACTCTAAGGTCGTCCATAATTGTGCAAACATCAGTACCACTGCTATAAAGATCAAGAAGAAAAACTTTCTCTCTAAACCCCGCTTTTTCACTTGTAGAGAAGTTAATCAACGAATCTTTCACGCAGTAGGACTGGCCTGCCAGCTTGAGCAGGATTTTTCTATTGATTGTTGTACTAGCTCTATGCAAATCGTTAATTATAGTTTTTAAAATCTCATGTTTTTTAATTGCGTGGTAATTCCGTGCCCCCGGCTTCACATAATAATTGTAGAGCGGTTCTTTAATTACCCGGCCGATATAGCCATGCGCCACCAGATTAACACAAAGTTCCCAATCTTCATAACCTGCCGCCATAACCGGATTGTAGCCGCCAACCTGCATAAAGGCACTCTTGCGAAACATTACGTAACCCATTCGGTTCTCAATCAGGGAATAGTCGGGATCGCTGTCTCGGGTCTCCCAGACAAAATCCTTATCTCCGGTTGAGTGGGTCCAGGTATAAACAAAGAAATGTTCCGGTGAATTTTCTAAAAAAAGCAGACATTTCTGTAAAAATGTCTTCTCAATTGTATCATCAGCATCGAGTGGAAAGATATATTTCCCTTGAGCTTTGGCTATAGCATTATTGCGGGCCGCAATCACCCCCTGATTGGGCTGTTGCATAACTGTAAAGTCAGGTGATTCAAGTTTCTTCAACTCATTGACTTTCGCCACAGTTTCAGGGTCGGTTGAGCCATCATCAATCAGAATTATCTCAAAATTTCTCTCAGACTGAGCCTTGAGACAAGCCAGAACCGGATCCAGAAAATCACCATAATTGTAACAGGTAACAATAATACTGACTAAAGGCCCTGGCCACGACCGCTGGTTAATAATTATGGGAACCACTGAGCTTGTCGCAAACTCACTTAGTCGCTTCTGGCAAAACCTGAGCCCTTGAGCCCACACCGGTTTCAGCAAGCCACTGTAAAGAGTATTATTTTTTAAAGCGAGCTTAAGCCTTAGCGGCATAAGGCCGACAAACTGCCGGTACCGTTCAGATAACAACTTAGACACCGATTCTCCTTCTTAAGGAACTGACTTATTCATGTCTGATCGATTCAGAACACGATATGTCGACTCAAGAAAAGCT
>DAOWHJ010000056.1 GCA_030641485.1 Pseudomonadota bacterium | reverse complement strand
CAGGTGAGACCGCAGATACTTTAGCGGCCTTGCAGGAAGCCCGGCGCCGGGGAGCTACGTTGTTGTCAATTTGTAATGTGATGGAGAGCAGCATCGCCAGGCTCTGTGATGGGGTTTTCTATACTCATGCTGGGCCTGAAATCGGGGTCGCTTCGACCAAAGCATTTACGACCCAGCTGACCGCACTTTTCCTGTTAACCCTTGGGATTGCAACGTTCCGCGAAAGTCTGGATGCTGAGCAGATTAGTCAGCAGGTGGAAGCACTATTGCATTTGCCGGTTGCGATTGAGAATGTTCTGGAGCGCGCTCCAGAGCTTGAGCAGATGGCGCGTCGTTATCACCATGTTGACGACTATCTCTATCTTGCCCGAGGGCTTAATTTCCCCATAGCATTAGAGGGGGCTCTGAAATTAAAAGAGATCTCATATATTCATGCTGAAGGCTATCCTGCCGGTGAGATGAAACACGGGCCGATTGCCCTTATTGATGAAGATATGCCGGTTGTTGTCTTGGCACCCCCTGACCGTCATTTAGAAAAAATCGTTAGTAATTTTCAAGAAGTTGCGGCCCGGGATGGGCGCTTGCTCCTTTTTTCTGGACCTGAACTTGAGGTCACCTCTGAAATTAGTCAGCTTGATCATTTTATCGTCGATGTGGTTGGTGAGGAGCTTAACCCCCTCCTCTACGTTGTTCCATTGCAGCTTCTGGCCTACTACACCGCTATTTTGAAGGGGACCGATGTTGATCAGCCTCGCAACCTGGCTAAAAGTGTAACCGTGGAATAATTTTTCACTTAACCATCCCGTGACTTTTTTAAGAAGGCATCAAAATTCATCATATGTTATCCAGGAAGCAACTTTTAAACAAGATTGTTCATCTGAGAAAGCGCTTTGGCGTGTCAGAGAACTATTTTCTTATCTTTCTCGCTGTTTTGATCGGCATTCTCAGTGCCTTTGGTAATTGGGGACTGCGTTTTGCGATTGAATTTGTACATGAGCATCTCTATGTTACCGGGTTGGGAGTTCTGGGGGTTGCTGAAGGTGGCTGGAAGATTTACCTGTTGCCTCTTTTGCCCATGTTCGGGGGCTTACTTTTGATTCCTCTGGAGATGGCTCAGCCTGGTTATGTCTGTGGTTACAGTCTACCTAATTTTTTAAAGACAGTTAATTTGGGTCGTGGGCGTTTAGCGCGGCGCAATATCTGGATTAAGATTTTAGCACCAGCAATTACGATCGGGAGTGGTGGTTCAGCTGGTCAGGAGGGGCCGATTGCGACAATCGGTGGGGCTATCGGTCAGTTGGTAGCCGGGTTTTTCTCCTTCAATCAGGGCCGGGTGCGACTCTTGATTGCCTGTGGGGTTGCTGGTGGTATCGCGGCAACTTTTAACGCGCCGATAGCCGGGGTCTTTTTCTCCCTCGAGATTATTATGATGGGTGATATTGGTCTGGCGATCTTTACCCCGGTGGTCATCGCATCAGCTACCTCAGTGGTCTCAACCAGATTGATTTTTGGTGATGAAAGCCTCTTTGCGACCCCGGCATTTGCTTTGGGCAGCTTTCGTGAGCTCTTTGTTTATATCGCGATGGGAATTGTGATTGGTATCCTTGCGGCTTTTTTTATTCGTTTCTTCTATTTTGTCCAGGATTTTTTTACAAAGCTTCGTTTTCCTCGCTATCTGAAACCGGCCTTAGGCGGCCTTCTGGTTGGGATTATTGGCATATTTTTCCCCCAGGTGATGGGTGACATTTATGGTCATTTGGGACAGATTTTTCACTATCCCCCAGTATGGTATATGGCTTTAGCTCTGGTTTTTATGAAAATTCTGGCAACGACTATTTGCCTGGGTTCGGGTGGTGCCGGAGGACTTTTTGCCCCAATTATGTTCATCGGGGTAGTGGTTGGTACATGTTGTGGTCAGATTGCAACAATCCTGATACCAGAGGTTGTCATGTCATCTGACGGCTATGCGGTCGTCGGTCTCGGGGCTTTTCTTTCGGCAGTGACTCATGCCCCCCTGACTGCAATTTTCTTGGCTTATGAGCTCACCGGTGAGTCGCAGATCATCCTGCCCGCAATGTTTACCACAGTTGTCGGTATTATGGTTGCCCGCAGTATCGAGCCGGAGGGGATTGATACCTTCGGTCTGGCTCGTGAAGGCATCCATCTTGAAGGCGGTCGCGAGGTCAATCTGCTGCGTTCAATTAAGGTGGGTGACGTGATGTATCGCGGCTCTCTAGAGACGATTCCGGAGACTATGAAATTGAAATCCCTGCTTCAGTTTTTACCGCGCTCGCATAAAACAACTTTTCCGGTGGTAGATAGTGAAGGTTTGCTGAGTGGTATCCTGAGTATTCAGGATCTGCGTGAACTGGTTTATGAGCAAGAACTTGAAGATCTCATAGTCGCCAAAGAACTTGCTCGTGACAAGGTCTTGACCGTAACCGCGCAAGAGAACTTAGATAATGCCATGCAGAAGATCGGTTCGCGCAATATCGACTATCTCCCGGTTGTCGCTGACGACAATCCGCGTCGCTTGGTCGGGATGGTCTCACGCCAGGATATTATCGCAGCCTACAATCGTAGTATCCTAGAACGTGAGTTGCCGGGACATTAGCTATAGGCTATCTTGAAGCGGGGACATGCCCCTCCAGCAAGGGCCGTCGGCCCTAAGCGGGCTGAGCCGTGTCCCCCTCGAATAAATGATTGCTAGGTTGTTCGCCGGTAGGCGGACGTTCTGATGCAAGAATTTAAACGGTACGAGTGAGCGAAGCAATTTTCACTCTAACTTCACCTACTTTATTGAGGCTTATGGGCGTTGACCGCATTAGTGCTCTTATTGGATTATAAATAATGGATGTAGACAGTTTAGTTTCGGGACTTAACCCAGTCCAGCGTGATGCGGTACTTAATAGCCAAGGGCCGTTGTTGATTCTGGCTGGAGCGGGTAGTGGTAAGACTCGGGTGATTGTTCATAAGATCGCCTATCTTATTGCAGCGCAAGGGGTTGCCCCGCAACATATTATGGCGGTTACCTTCACTAATAAAGCAGCCCAAGAAATGCGTGAAAGAGTGCGTGAGATGATCGGTCCGGTCGCTCAGAGCATGTGGATCACGACTTTTCACTCCAGTTGTGCCCGGATTTTACGCAAGCACGGTGAGCTTTTGGGTTTTTCCAGTAAATTTTCGATCTATAGTGACAAAGAGCAGACTGCTCTTTTGAAGGAAATTGCCAGGAAACTTAATCTCGCACCAACTATGTTTCCGACCAACTACCTAAGCTCCGTGATCGAAGATGCTAAGAACCGCGGGGTCAGCCCTGATGAATATGCGATGGAAGTCCACCACGCTCCCAACCCTAAACTTAGGTTGGTTGCTAATGTTTACAAACTTTATCAGGTGGGTTTGAAAGATAATGATGCGTTGGATTTTGCTGACCTGCTCTTTCAAACTGTTGCCCTGTTCAATAAATGTCCCGAAATTCTAGACTCATATCGTGAACGTTTCGATTATATTCTGGTCGATGAGTATCAAGATACCAATGAAGTTCAATATCGGCTTATCGGGATGCTGGCAGAACCGAAACGGAATCTTTGTGTGGTTGGTGATGATGATCAGTCGATCTATAGTTGGCGTGGGGCCCAGATAAAAAATATCCTGGATTTTGAGTCGGACTACCCTGAAGCTAAAGTGGTACGGCTTGAGGAGAACTACCGCTCGACCGCGACGATTCTGGCGGCCGCCAATCAGGTTATTGCTGTTAATAAGAACCGTAAAGGTAAAGATCTCTGGACCAAAAACAACTCTGGCGATCTGGTTTCGCTCTACCTAGCTGCCAATGAAGCCGATGAGTGTAGCTACGTAGTTAAGCGAATCAGTACTTCGGTGCGGGAGCCGGGTGATTTTGCAATTTTCTACCGTACTAATGCGCAGTCACGAATTTTTGAAGAGGGTTTAAGTCGGCGCGCAATTCCATACACCATAGTTGGTGGAACTAAATTTTATGATCGAGCTGAGGTTAGAGACCTCTTGGCCTATCTTAAGGTGGTTAATAATGAGCGCGACGGAATCAGTCTCTTAAGAATTATGAATGTTCCGACGCGTGGGGTTGGTAAAACCTCGATTGAGCACCTACAGGCCCATGCTCAGGCAAATGGCTTAAGCCTCTGGGAGACCCTAGAACGACTTGAATCAGAACCGCTGGTGCGGGGCGGGGCCCGAACCGCGCTATGTGGCTTGGTTGATATGATTCGCCAATGGCGGCGGAATGATCAGGATGGCCGTAAGCCGAGT
>DAOWHJ010000057.1 GCA_030641485.1 Pseudomonadota bacterium | reverse complement strand
GTATGAGGTAATTCTTCACGTACGGATCTGTGCGGGGGGTGCCGGGTAAACCGGCATTCCTACCGCGATTTTATCCTTGACACATACGTTACCGTTAAGAAGCGTTTTGGTGGTTTTTTATTTTGCTTCGCCCTCACTTACGGGGTCACATCTTGACAAATGGCGGATAGAAAATCTGGTTTGTACGCGAATTTCCCGGCCGCCAAGTGTCAACAAATGACCCCAATCGAGACAGGCGGAACAGGGAAGTAAAGGGGCAATAGGATCAGACTCGATTGCCTTTTTTTCACCAGTTTTGATGTTAAAATCAAAAGGCTCAGCGCTTATGTGTAGGGTCTTTTTTTGTTCCTGGATTACTTGATTATTTGTAAAGCAGTTATATAAACCATGATGTTCGATGATTTCAATGTCTCCAACAAGTTGTGTGGATGCTTGAGTATGGAATGTGATATCTTTAACATGGCTTGTAAGTTCGTAGGGGAAATATGCTACTTTTACGGTGCCAATAATTACCAATGACCCCTTCTACTAGGGGTCTTCATGAAGCGCCGGTGCGAGATTCACTTTTGTTGATAAGGCAAGTTCTCTTTAGCTAAATTTCATATTGACCTCCGGGGTTGAAATGCATAGTTATAATTAAAAATTTGCTAGTTGCAAAGAATACCAGATTATTGTGGTTGTATTTCTTTATCGAAGGTTTTTTTTGATTTTCCAAAAAAATATTATTAAACCTTGACATCTCCTGATATTCCTTTAATAATGTTGTTAGTTCTTGGAATTAGTTCGTAAATTTTTAAAGATACTTTTTTGGGTGAGGGGTGTGAGATGAACCTGTCGATTAAGGTCAAATTGGGTTTGATTGTTGGTGGCATGATGTCAATTATTGTTTTGATGTTTGTGCTTACCCTGCTAGCTACCAACGCCCAGAAGAGTGACGGCCTGGTTATCAATCTGGCTGGTCGGCAGCGGATGTTGACGCAGAAAATGACTAAGGAGACCCTTAGCTTATATAGTAAAAGAAAATTGTATGCAGGTTCTGATCTGGGACCTGAAACTGCTTCTTTAAAGAATACCATGGCGGTTTTTGATAAAACTTTGAATGCTTTAATTCACTCAGGAGATGCCCCTTTAGGGCTTGACTTGGCAAGCACCAAATTTAGTCACTGTCCGTCAGCTGCAGAGCCAGCGTTGACGCAGTTAATGAAGGTTGAAAAAATCAAAGGTGAGTTTTTTTCTCATCTTGAGTTAATCATTGCCGGTTCAGCCGGTGAAGAAGCAAGTCTTGGTTGGATAAAGGGTAACAATATTGACTTTTTGAAAACTATGAATAGTGCGGTTGGTATGATGCAGGTGCAATCTGAGGCTAGAATCTCAAGCCTGTTAGTAACTCAGGCGATTTGTGCTGGAGTTGGAGCACTTGTCTTTATCTTGACTCTAGTAACAATTACTTCAATAATTAAGCGTATGCAGTTGATCCGTTTTTTTGCAAAAAAGCTTGGTGATGGTGATTTGAGTTCTGCTTCTGAAGTTTCCGGTAGTGATGAGTTGGGGAAAATTGGTCGTGATTTAGATGAGATGGTTGAAAATTTATCCCATATTTTTTCCTCTATCAAAAGTGATAGCACTACTTTGCTTGCTGCCGCAGGTGATGTTAAATCAGTTGCCGTCAATATTAGTGAAGGATCTTCTGCAACTGCTGATCGCTCCCATGCGGTGTCAGCGGCAGCTGAGGAGATGAGTGCCAATTTCGGAGCAATCAATGATGCGGTTGAGAGAACTTCCAATAATGTAAATATTGTAACAAATTCAATTGAAGAGATGAGTGCAGTAATTGGTGAAATTGCTGAAAATACCGGTCGTGCCCGTTCAATAACGCACGATGCGGTTGATCTGGCCAAGACTTCAAGTCAGAAAGTTGAAGATTTACGGGCGGCGGCCACTGAGATTGGCAAGGTTACGGAAACGATTATGACAATCTCGGCTCAGACCAATCTTTTAGCCCTGAATGCCACCATTGAAGCGGCACGGGCGGGTGAGGCTGGCAAAGGTTTTGCGGTTGTTGCTAACGAGATCAAAGAGTTGGCCCAGCAGACTGCAAGCGCCACCGACGAAATTGCTGATCGGATCAGCGGGATTCAAAATTCGACCTCTGAAACAAGCCAGGGGATCGATGCCATTGTTAAAGTTATTGATGAGGTTGATGGGATCGTTGGTAGCATCTCTGCTGCAGTTGAGGAGCAATCAGTGACCACGCGTGAAATTGCAACCAACGTTGTTGATACCTCACATGGTATGACCGAGGTAACTGAGAATATCTCACAGGGGACTGCGGTCGTTGCTGAAGTCGCCGAAGATATAAGTTCTGTCAGTCAGACTGCGACTGAATTAGATAGCAATAGTAATGATTTGCTTGAAAACGCATCAAATTTGCGCACTCTGGCTGAACATATGGAAAAATCGCTTCAGCGATTTAAATTGGCATAACATAAAATTTAAGGAAAGCTAAGTAGATGAATGAATGTCCCTGCAGTTCTGGAAAAGAGTATCAAGAGTGTTGTGAGCCTCTGCTTTCAGGTGAACGGAAGGCCGTAACCGCCGAAGAGCTTTTAAGGGCACGATATAGTGCTCATGTGAAACTTGAGATGGATTTTGTTAAAGATACCACTCATCCTGACCAGCTTGCAAGGTATGAAGCTGCAACCGCTAAAAGTTGGGCTGAAAAATCGCAGTGGGAGCGACTTGAGGTTCTCGATGTTGATGGTGGCAGTGGTAATGACGAGACCGCCAATATCGAGTTTGTCGCCCATTTTCGGCAGAAAGACAAGCTTAAGACTCATCATGAGCTGGCCCATTTTAAGCGTTATGAGGGGGAGTGGTTTTTTTATGACGGCCAGGGGGTTGTGCCGAAACAGTTTATTCATAAGCAACCTAAAGTTGGTCGCAATGAACCTTGTCCTTGTGGGAGCGGTAAGAAATATAAGAAGTGTTGTGCTTAAATACACCTTGGCCAGCAATTTAATATCACGCTGACGTAAAACTGGTATTCACATGTGAGTAGTTGCTCACGTTAGCAAAAAAAAGGGAGGCTTTTTCAAGCCTCCCTTTTTTTCATGATTTTCAAAATTGTCTTAGCTCTTACGAGCAGCAAGAGCTCGTGGTTCCACACCCAGAACAGCCACCACCTTCTGCCGGGGTTAAGTCGATGTTAGCATTGATGCTGAAACCGACATTTTTAAAGTCAACTTTGATCGGTTTCACTTTTTCCATAAAATCTCGATCGACAATAAAGGTGAAGTCGCCGATATTGTAGCTTTCGTCGTTAGGGCGTTCCTGATCCATGACCATGGAAAGGGAGGGGCCGCCTCAACCACCTTCGTTAAGAAAAATTCGGATCGGTTCAGGGTCGCGGTTGGTAAAATAGCCAGCAATCTGCTCGGTTGCTGCAGGGGTCACTTCAAGCATTTTGTCTCTCCTTAGAATTTGTTGAGGTTGTTTTTGGTTTAAATTAGTGATAATGACAGGAGGTGTTTTTTGCATCCTGTAATGAATTGATTAAGCAAATAATAGTCATTGAGTAGGATTTTGTCAATGCTTCACTTTTAACTATACTATTTCAAGTCTTTTTATGACTTTTGTAAAATGGTTAAACTTTTTTGGTGTCCGGCGCTCGGCTGGATTTGGAGAGAACAATGCGAGTTTTAGTTACCGGTGGGGCCGGTTATATTGGTAGTCACACAGTGGTTGAACTGCTCAAGGTTGGCTATGAGGTGGCAATTGTTGATAATCTGAGTAATAGTTCTCGCAAAGTTCTTCAGCGGATTGAAACAATAAGTGGGAAAGAGGTGGAGTTTTATGAGGTCGATCTATGCGACTATCGAGCCTTAGATGAGGTGATATCAAACGGTGGCTTTTCTGCAGTAATCCATTTTGCCGGGCTTAAAGCGGTTGGCGAATCGGTGGCAGAACCGCTGGCCTATTATGAGAATAATGTTACGGGTTCTCTTAACCTGTTTGCGGCAATGGCAAAACATGGGGTGAAAAATCTGGTTTTCAGCTCTTCGGCTACGGTTTATGGTGACCCTGAGATGGTGCCAATCGATGAAGGTGCGGGGCTTGGTCCCACTAATCCTTATGGCCGAACAAAGTTGATGATTGAGGAAATTCTGAGAGATCTGTATGCGTCGGATAAAGCGTGGAATATTGTTCTTCTACGTTACTTTAACCCTATCGGAGCGCATGAAAGTGGCCTTATTGGTGAAGATCCTCGGGGAATTCCGAATAACCTTCTGCCCTTTGTCGCCCAGGTTGCGGTCGGACGCAGAGCTGAGCTTGCTGTTTTTGGCAATGATTATGATACTGTTGATGGAACCGGGGTGCGTGATTATATCCATGTGGTTGACCTCGCAACCGGACACCTGAGTGCGCTGGCAGTGATTAAAAAAGAGCTTGGATTACTATGCTGTAATCTCGGTACCGGTACTGGTTACAGTGTTCTTGAGGTGGTTTCAGCTTTCAGTCAAGCTTGTGATCTTGACATCCCTTATAAGATGGTTCCGCGGCGCCCTGGGGATATCGCGACCTGTTATGCCGACCCGGCATTTGCTCTAGAGGTTTTAGGTTGGCAGGCGGAACGTGATTTGCATTCGATGTGTGTCGATGCCTGGAGATGGCAGTCAAAAAACCCTGATGGATATGGAGGAGAAGATGATTGATGTAATCGGTGTTGATGCCGGAAGAATCTGGAATGAACTGGAACTGCATGGTGAGCTGACAACGGCTGTCCTAAAGAAGAGCCTGGGAATGGCACCTTTTGATCTCAATGTTGCAATTGGCTGGCTTGCACGAGAAGATAAAGTATTGTTAAAGCGTAAGGGAAATACCATAAAATTGAGGTTGAAGTAGTGTGAATGTTGAGAATGTGAGGTGGGCTGGTAGTGGTTGAGTCCGGCAAAGTCTACTTCGATTTTTGTACTGAGTATGATGCGGTTAAAATTGCCGCATCTCTACGCTCGGCACTTGTAATGTTGGGCCTTGAAAATAGAATAAAAAGCGGTGATCAAGTTCTTTTGAAACCGAACCTGGTTATGGCTAAAGATCCTCAGCTTGCGGTTACAACTCACCCTGAAGTGGTACGGGCGGTGGCGATGGTTTTATCCGATTGTGGAGCCCGTCTCTACCTTGGAGATAGCCCGGGTTTTGGTGCACTCGATAGCGTGCTTGAGAAGTGCGGCATGAAACCGGTACTGCGTGAATTTGCCATTACAGTTACATCTTTTGATGTGGAAGAGGTTGTATTTGACAAACAGAATCTGGTTGCAAAAAAGTTGACTCTGGCAGCCAGTGCATTTCAGTTTGATAAAATTATTAATCTGCCGAAGTTAAAAACTCACTCGATGATGGGCTCAACTCTGGCGGTGAAAAATCTTTTTGGTTTTATCCCCGGGCTCAAAAAGCCCATGTGGCACCTGCGTGCAGGTCACGATCGTCATTTTTTTGCTCGGATAATGTTTGATATCTACCGGCAGGTTGTACCTACGTGGAATTTTCTTGATGGCATAATTGGCATGGAGGGAGAGGGGCCAACCAGTGGTACACCGCGGAATTTTAATCTTTTAGCCCTCTCCGCTGACGCGCCGGCACTAGATTGTCTGGTTGAAAAATGGCTTGGTTTTCCGGAACTTAGTCCCTTGTGTTTTGAGGCCAAAAGCCTCGGATTGTTACCTGAGGGGAGTTTTTATGCCTGTGGTCCAGCGGCGGACAAGCTGCTTGTGCCGCCGATTAAACAGGCTCAAGGGGCAACCCAGGCAGCCTTTTCCGGCCAACGTCTCTGGCGCCGCATATTCGTTAAAAGACCTAAGATTAACCGCACTCGCTGCCATCACTGCCGGGTTTGTGTCAATCACTGTCCCGCGCAGGTTATGAAATTGGTTGACGCTAAAATTACGATTGATTATAAACGTTGCATTCGTTGTTACTGCTGCCAGGAACTCTGCCCTTATGGTGCAATTAGGGTTGGATTCGGGGTAGGTGGTTGAAAAAGATTTACTTTAGAAGTTACCAAAAAATTAACATTTAATCTATGGCTCCTAAAAAATGAATCGAGAAAATTTAAGCTGTATTGACCTTGATGAGTCTCGCCTTGAGGGGTTTACTAAATTTATCAGTGCCTGGCTCTATCAGGGGGAAGATTTTACTTTTTTGGTTGATCCCGGCCCGTTAGCCTCAATCCCCCATCTATTGAAAGAGTTAAAGCTGAAAGGTGTCAAAAAACTTGACTACATTTTGCTCACCCATATCCATATTGACCATGCCGGGGGTGCCGGAGAGCTATTAAAGAGTTATCCTGAGGCTCAGGTGATATGTCACCCTCAGGGCATAAAGCATATGGTTGAGCCGGAGAAGCTCTGGCAGGGGTCGCTGAAGGTGTTAGGCTATATGGCTGAGGTCTATGGTGAAATAATTCCGATACCTAAAGCTAATATCGCTTTTCTGGAAGAGGTTGGTGAAACTGGAATATCAGTATTTCTCACTCCGGGGCATGCTCAGCATCATCTCTGTTTTCTGTTTGACGGTTTGCTTTTTGCCGGTGAAGTGGTGGGGGTCAGAAGCCCGGTGAAAAGTGGAATCTATATGCGTCCGGCAACTCCGCCTCGTTTCATACTTGATGTTGCCTTGGATTCCATTGGGCGCATGATCAAGCTTAAGCCGGAGAGCCTGGTGATCGCACACTATGGTTTGGTTGACCCTGCGCTTGATTACCTTGAAATTGGTCGAGATCAGCTTAATCTTTGGGTGAGAGGGGTTGAAACTGTAGCAATGGCCGGGGATGAAGAGTCTGAAGAGAGGCTGTTTCAGTGGCTTTTAGAAAATGATCCAAACTATTCCAGAATTAAAGAGTTGGACCCTGAAACTTATGCCCGCGAGCGCTACTTTCTTGGCAATACTATGCGTGGGATGATTGGCTATATTAAAAGTCGCTAGGAGGCTCTAGTTATGCACTGACCACCTGATTCTTACCATCCCGTTTGGATTTGTAGAGGGCACTGTCTGCGCGTTTAATGAGATCGTCGATGCTTTCGTTATCATTTAGGGTCGCTATGCCAATGCTAACCGTTATTTGCAGGGAGACATCCATCTTTTTGCTGCTGAGTTTGCTCTGGGCTAATAGGTGTCTAATCTTTTCCCCTGCTTGAATAGCGTGGGTTTGGTCGGTTGATGGAAGCAGGCAGATGAATTCTTCTCCACCATAGCGGGCTGGAAAATCTGAATCACGCAAGTTCTGGCGTAAAAAAGACCCCAAGCCTCGCAAGATTCCGTCACCAACTTGGTGACCATGCTTATCGTTGACACTTTTAAAGTCATCTACATCAATTAAGAGAATACTGAAGCCCTGCCCGTAGCGTAGGGATCTGGAGTGCTCTTCTGCCAAGCGGCTAAAGAGAGCCCGGCGGTTGTAGAGTCCAGTTAAAGCATCCATAGTTGCCATATCGGCAACCTCTTCCATCTTGTTCTGCAGGCGCTTCACAGTCTCTTGCGCATTAACAATGTTGCTATGGATTTCGTTGTTGTTTTCAATTACCTGATTGAGTTCGCCGGTTATATCTTTCTTGAGTTGGTCTAGGTCATCGACCTTCTCTGTCTTTTTAAGGTTTAAAAGGTGGTTGTCTAAATGTACTGTATGGTTGCTGGTGACTTTGTCAAGCTGGTCGATCATCACTGAAAGTTCATGCATGATAGAGAGGCCCTGGTCTTGCTGATTGCCAACCTCTCTGGTGTCGCTTTCCAGCTGCTCATCAACAATGTCCTGAGAGTTCTGATCGCAAACCGAAAGAAAGCGGTAAAAATGGCGCGAGTAGACATCCGGTAACATCGGTATACGATGCTCAACCATGTGGTGAAGGGTCTGCTTGGCGACCCTGGCAACTGTGAGATAGAAACGTTCCATAATTTAAGTGATAGGTTCTCTTCTGTTGATAATGGGTAACGTGATTGCTATTTTGTTGACTCTCTGTTATCTTGAATGTAGTTTTATTGGTTCGTATAAATGACTACTTTTTCTATCCACAAAGTATAGTAGGTTATGGCGCTGTCGTCAAGCGAATATCTTTAATTATCTTTAGGTGCTTTTCGGGCAATCATTATGGATATCTTTCACATAGATCGCACCTATCGCAATATTCGTCGCTATCGCCAGATTGTGTCGGTGTTTATCAAGTATGGTTTTGGTGGCCTTTTAGAACAGCTCAACCTTGATTACTACTTGGCTTTGGGCAAAAGTCTGCTTACCTTCCAACGCATCAAGCGAGATGATCTTATCCGTTTTTCCAAGGCTGAACGTTTACGTCTGGCCTTGGAGGAGCTAGGTCCAACTTTTATTAAGCTGGGCCAGCTTCTTTCAACCCGACCAGATCTTGTGCCCAACGATATTTTGCTTGAGTTGAGGAAATTACAGGATAATGTTTCCGGGTTTTCTTACATAGAGGCAAAGGCACAGGTAGAAAGCTCCCTCGAACTTCAATTAGATGAGGCTTTTGCCGAATTTTCGAAAATTCCAGTTGCGGCAGCGTCAATATCACAGGTTCATAAAGCCAAGCTCCATAACGGCTGCGAGGTTGCTGTAAAGGTGCAGCGTCCTGACATCGAAGAGGTGATTGCCACCGATATAGACATTATGTTTACCTTGGCTGGACTTGCAGCCAAACATATCAGCGAGCTCGAGCCCTATCAACCAGCACTTTTGGTGCGTGAATTTGCCAAAAATATTCGTCTGGAGTTAGACTTTCATGTTGAAGGCCGCAATATTGATCGGTTTGCCCAGAACTTTGCCAAGGATGCAACCGTCCATATCCCGGCAGTTTACTGGGAGAGAAGTAGTCATCGGGTTTTAACCCTTGAGTGGATTGATGGGGTCAAGATCGATGAATTACAAATTCAGACCGGGGTCGAATTTGATCCGGCGGTTCTCGCTGCTCAAGGGGCTGATTTTATCTTGCGGCAGATTCTTGAGTTCGGTCTTTTCCACGGAGACCCTCATCCTGGAAACCTTTTTGTGCTCCCGGCAAATGTGATTGCACCCATCGATTTTGGTCTCGTTGGTCGTCTCGATGATGAACTCGCTACAGCCCTTTTAGACCTTATTCTGGCAATTTTGAAAAAGGATGTTCAGGGTTTGATACGGGTTCTCTCAAAAATTGGAGTTGTTGAAGAAGAGAAGATTGATTTGCGTGAGTTACGCGGTGATCTCTTTGATCTGATGGATCGCTACACGGAAGTTTCTTTAAAGAATATCCAATTAAAGAGTTTAAGCCGTGATTTTATTCGCGTTATAAGCTATCATCAGATCCGGTTTTTACCGGATTTCATGTTATTACTCAGGGTGCTTATCACGGTTGAGGCAACTGCCCGCCAGCTTGACCCGGAATTTGACTTTTTCACTCATTCGGCCCCGTTGGTCGAAAAACTTGCGAAAAAACGTTTTTCAGCAGAATATCTGCAAAAAATTGTTACGGGTCAGTTAAGGGAGCTTGCCTCTCTGGTAGAAATTATTCCAGGAACCACCCGGGACATTCTGAAAAAATTAAGCCGGGGGCATTTGCGTTTTGAATTTGAGCATTTAGGGCTTGAACTTTTTAGCCGCAACCTTGATCGAATTGCCAATCGTCTCTCTTTTACGATGGTAATTTCAGCAATAATTATTGCCTCATCATTGATTATGTCGGCCGATAACGGTTTTAAGGTATTAGGTTACCCTTTGTTAGGGATTATCGGCTATGTGCTGGCCGGGGGGCTGGGCACCTGGCTCGCGATTGCAATTTTACGCTCGGGCAAGATGTGATATGGGTTTAGCAGCCTCCTAAGTCAAGTTTCTCTTTGAGATAGGTTTTAATCGTTTCCGTGTCAGCTTTGATATGATCTGAACGACAGGGGAGATTGTCAAGGGCAGCGATTGCTGGTGGGGCAATTGGTGGTTTGCCAATTGCCTTTTTAACTGCCTCGGGAAATTTTGCCGGATGGGCGGTGGCAAGGCAGACTAAAGTTATCGCTGCACTGCTTTCGTTGCGAATCGCATTCGCAGCGCAGACTCCGGTAGCGGTATGCGGGTCGAGGATATAGCCGGTTTTTTGCCAGATATTATTAATTGTTTTTATGGTTGCTTCGTCATCAACTCGAGCCGCAGAAAAATCATCCTGAACCAAGCTGAAAAGCTCAGGGCCAAGGTTGAGTTTTCCTGTGTCCGTAAAGGTTTTCATCATCTCTTTAAGCTTTTGAGGGTCACGATCAGCTAAAAAGTAGAGATAGCGTTCAAAATTACTGGCAAGTTGAATGTCCATCGAAGGGCTTAAAGTCGGTTGAGCTTGAGATGTTGCATAGATGCCGGTGTTGATAAAACGTGAAAGAATATCGTTAGCATTAGTGGCTAATACTAATTTTTTGATCGGTAACCCCATTTTTTTCGCCAGCCAGCCAGCAAAAATATTGCCAAAATTACCGGTCGGGACCACCACCGTAAAGTCTTCACGGGCATGAGTTGGCAGTTGACTGTAAGCATAGAAATAGTAGACGATCTGGGCCATGATTCGGGCCCAGTTAATCGAGTTTACTGCCCCCAGTTTGTATCTCTTTTTAAATTCAAGGTCGGCAAAGATCTCTTTAACCACCCTCTGTCCATCATCGAAATTACCATCAATTGCGAGATTGAAAACATTATTGTCGAGCACCGATGTCATCTGTCTCTCTTGTACCGGGCTGACCTTGCCGTGCGGGTGGAGAATGAAAATGTTTATATTTTCTTTGCCCCGTACTCCATGAATTGCAGCACTACCAGTATCCCCTGAGGTCGCCCCAATAATATTTAAGGAGCGGTTTTCACGTTTTAGGAGATACTCGAAAAGGTTGCCAAGAAACTGTAGGGCCACATCCTTGAAGGCTAAGGTCGGACCGTGAAAGAGTTCCTGAATGTAGAGCCCGTCAACTTCTTTGAGTGGGGCAACCAAATCGGTGGAGAATGTGACATAGCTAGATTTGATGAGTTTGTGTAAGTCAGCTTCAGGGATATCTTCACCGATGAATCTGCTGAAGATTGCAAATGCCAATTCGGTGTAAGGGAGGGTTGCAAGCTTTGCAATCTCGGGCGTAGAGAATGTTGGGATTGAGGCTGGCAACAGGAGGCCACCATCGCTGGCGAGCCCCATCATTATCGCTTGGTTAAACGAAACTGGCTCAGTTTGGCCCCTGGTGCTGATATACTTCATAAGCGTTGGCGTCCTGATTTTTTTGGGATTATGGTTATCTTTTATAAACTCTGAATGGAAAAATTAAAGAGCACGAAGTAAAAGATATCTGACTTCGTGCTCTTAGGGACTGGACATAAATAAATCATCGGTTTTACTGCGACAGACCCCTCTAGGCTCTACCGGGCTGAAAACTCATGCACTGCATCGATCATTGCTTTAGCATGGTCAATCGGGGTCGTCGGCAGGATCCCATGGCCTAAATTGAAGATGTGTCCATTTCTATTTTCAGCCTGCTCAATAATTCTCTTGACCCTCTTTCTGATCTCTGGGATTGGTGCAAACAGAGCGATGGGTTCAAAGTTGCCCTGAACCCCACGGTCCGGACCAATAAGGTCCCACGCTTTTTTAAGGTCTTGGCGCCAGTCCAGACCAATTATGTCGCCACCTGCAGCTACCACTTGATCAAGCAGGGTTGAGGCCTGATTAGCAAAATGGATTTTTGGAACATCGTAAATTTCTAAAGCGTCAAAGATTCTACGATTGTAAGGGTAGACATATTCAGCGTAGTCGAGTGGTCCCAGGCAGCCGACCCAGCTGTCGAAAAGCTGAACAACCTGGGCTCCAGCTTCAATCTGGGCTGAGAGGTAGGAGATGACGGTGTCACTGATCATATCCATTAATTTATGGAAAACTTCACGGTTCGAATACATCCATGTCTTGTCATGCTGTTACTGTTTTGAGCCACCGCCTTCAACTAGGTAGCTGGCGAGAGTAAATGGTGCGCCAGAGAAGCCGATAAGCGGGACTTTGCCGTCAAGTTCACGGCGCAGGATCCTGATTGCATCCATGACAAACGGAACCGTCTCGTTGGCGTCGATAACCTTTAAGGTTTTAAGGTCAGCTGCAGAACGAATCGGTTTTTCGACTATTGGCCCTTTGCCTTCGTGAAATTCAATCGCCGCACCCATCGGTACAAGCGGTACCAAAATGTCAGAGAAGAGGATCGCCGCATCAATTTCCATGCGTCGTAAAGGTTGCAGGGTCACTTCCACCGCTAACTCCGGGGTTCTGCACATCTCCCAGAATGAATATTTCTTTCTCAGTTCTCGATACTCCGGCAAATAACGACCAGCTTGACGCATCATCCAGACCGGTGTACAGTCAACATCTTGTCTCCGGCAGGCTCGTAAAAAGCGATAATCATTTTCCATATTGCAAAAACTCCTGTATATATTTTTTTGTGAAGTCCAACTGTTGATGCCATCGTGAAAAGTTACGGAATGTTTAATTTGCAGGTCCACCAATTTAACATAGTTGAGCCTACCATTCAAGAAAATTGTAAAATCTACTCGATATTGATGTGAGGTAATTTTAGATGACAAATGCAAACATCGAACTGTCACCGCAATTTTGGCGGCGCTACGCTGCTGAGCAGAAAAAATCTCTGCCCCGGAAGAAGGTTGTCGCAGGTAAAAAATGGGACCAGATGGCAAAACGCTATCAGCAGTTTGCTGACGATAAGGATTTTATTGCTGAGTTAGAGTGGATAAAAGAGGGTATGCTGAGTCGTGGGATGCTGGGAGCAGCGCTTGAACTTATCGATATGTCATGTGGCCCTGGAACTCACTGTTTTAGTTTTGCTGAGCAGTGTCATAAAGTTACTGCCGTTGATGTTTCAGGGAAGATGATTGACCAGGTCAATTTTCTGAAGGAGAAAAGCGGGGTGAAAAACTTGACGGTTGTATGTCAGGATTTTTATGCTTATGAAGCCCCCGACCTTTACGATACAGTTTTTGTTTCGATGAGTCCAATCCTGAATGATCTGACTAATATAGATCGTCTGCTGGCTATGAGTCGTCGCTATCTGGCTCTGACCTACTGGGCCGGGGTTCGTGAGAATCCTCTCTTACAGCGCTGTTACCGGTTAATATTTAATGCCGAATATCGTTTTGATGCGCTTGACCTGACGGTTGTTTTCAATTATCTCATGGCGCTTGGATTTTCGCCGGAAATTAGTTATCTGCACCCGGTTTGGCGACGTTGTGATACCCTGGCAAATACGGTTTCATATATGATTTGGCATCTTGAGTTTTATCGTGAGTTGAGTGAGCTTGAAAAGTCTAAAATCCTGGAGCT